>JANPAO010000477.1:0-7531 GCA_031429955.1 Phenylobacterium sp.
TCTGCTGGCGCTGCTAGCCTATCCGGTTCTGGTGGAGCCGCTCAGCAGTCTCCATGGGCAGGCAATGGGCTGGAGCCTTGGCTATGGGGCCTTTATTGTCCTGATGCTGGCCCTGCTGATTTTCGTGACGCGCGGCGGGGAGGTGCTGACGGCCCCTGCAGCAGCCCACCAGGCTGCTGAGAGTCCGACCTGGCGACAACGGTTGGTGTGGGTTCTGCTTGCGGCCGCCCCATCCAGCCTGATGATGGGGGTCACCAACCACATCGCCACCGATGTCGCGTCTGCGCCTCTGCTGTGGGTCATCCCATTGGCGCTCTACCTGACGACGTTCATCCTCGCGTTTGCGGACCGACCGATCCTCTCGGCGCGACTGACCCTGACGGTGCAGGCCGTGGCGGTGGCCGTCTGCGCCGCCGTGCTTCCCTTCAATCTTGGCAGCCTACCTCTCGAACTCATCATCCACCTCGCGGCTTTCTTCTTCACAGCTCTGATGTGTCATCAAGCCCTGGTGGTCCGACGTCCAGCACCGGCTCGGCTCACGGAGTTCTATCTTTGGATGTCGTTGGGTGGGGTCGTCGGCGGTGGTTTCAACGCCTTTATTGCGCCGCTGATCTTCAACGGGATCTGGGAATACCCCTTAATCCTAGCGCTGGCTTGCCTTGCCCGACCATGGGGCCAGGGCTCCCTCGGCCGCCCTGCCTGGACCTTTCTGCTGGTGGGTCTTGTCGCCGCTGCCCTCGCGCCCTTGGCTGCCAAGGCTGCCTATTTTGACGGGGTCTTCGAGGCTCAGATCTGGGCATTCACGGGCTATGACCTGATGCTGGCTCTGGCCAAGGCATCACTGGCTGCGGCCGTCATCTGCGCCATCCTGTCCAGCAGAAAGACCGTGGCATTCATTGCCCTGGTGATGGCGATTTCTCTGAGCGCTCCAGCATCTAGCGATGAGGCCGACGACCTGGTGTCGTGGCGCAGTTTCTTTGGTGTGGTGACGCTGTCTGAAACCGAGATTGAGGAATTGGGCGGTACCGTTCGCATGCTGGCGCACGGGACCACGCTGCACGGTGCCCAGGCTCAAGATCCCCGCCATCGGTGCCGCCCGCTGGTCTATTATGCGCCGGAAACCCCAATCGGCCAGGTCTTCACTCATCTGCGAGAACAGCCGCCCCGGCTGCGGATTGGCGCTGTGGGACTGGGGACCGGGACGGTCGCTGCCTATGCCAGATCCGGGGATCACCTGACCTTCTTCGAAATCGATCCACAGGTCATCAAGATCGCCACTGACCCAACCCACTTCAGCTACACGACAGGCTGTGCAAAGGGGAAAATAGACTATGTCGTGGGGGATGCACGCCTGACCTTAGCCAAGCAGCCCAAAGACCAGTTCGACGTGCTTTTGATCGACGCATTTTCTTCCGACAGTGTGCCGGTTCACCTTTTGACGGTCGAAGCCATGCGGCTGTATCTGGCGCAGATCAAGCCGGGCGGGGTGGTGATCCTTCACCTTTCAAATCGAAACCTGGATCTCATAGGCCCCGCCATGGCCGTGGCAAACGCGGCAGGCGGGGCGGCTCTGGTTCAACGTCACGAGGAAGCCGAAACCTCGCCCGAGCTCTGGGAATCCAATGAAGACGCGTTGATTGTCGCTCGCAGTCGCGAGGCCCTTAGGGCATATGCCGCAGATCCACGTTGGGAGGCGACCCAACCCGGTCTAGTTCGACCCTGGACCGACGACTACACGAACCTCATCGGCGCACTTTTCCGGCAGTTGAAGAGCAGCTTTGGGTGGTCGAGTTGAAGAAGTGAGGGCGAGGTCAGGCAGGCATTTCCACCGAGGCAATCGCCTGGGCCACCAGCCCCTCCTGACGCCCTGTGAAGCCCATGCCCTCCGTCGTGGTGGCCTTCACGCTGACACGGTCTAGAGCAAGCCCCAGCAGATCAGCCAGGCGCGCCCGCATCGCCTGCCGGTGGGGCATGATCTTGGGGCGCTCGCAGATCAGGGTGATATCGACGTTGATGATGACACCGCCCCTGGCGGCCACGAGGCCCACGGCGTGGCGGAGGAACTGATCCGAAGAGGCGCCCCGCCACTGCGGATCGGTCGGTGGAAAGTACTCTCCGATGTCGCCGGCCCCGATCGCACCAAGGATGGCGTCGGTCAGGGCATGCAGGCCAGCGTCAGCGTCGGAGTGGCCCACCAGGGCCTGGTCATGGTCGATCTTCACGCCGCATAGCCAGACGGCCTCGCCAGGTCCCCATCGATGGGCATCGACCCCCAAGCCGGTTCGAGTTATCCGCCGACCTTCCACCAAGCGTTCAGCCATGGCGAAGTCCTCCGGGTAGGTAAGTTTCATCAGCATGGGATCCCCAGGGATCAAGGCGATTGAGCCCCCTGCCGTTTCCAGAACCTGGGAGTCATCGGTGGGCTCTCCGCCCTCGGGCCAGGTGGCGTAGGCAGCCACGATCTGCCCGAAGCGGAAGGCCTGAGGTGTTTGGGCCCGCCAGAGACCCTCGCGAGAAACGGTTTCAGGTACGTGTCCCGTGGCCCGCTTGAGCGTATCGGCCACCGGCAAGGCGGGGATCGCACCGTCGGCACTTTGCAATCCCTTCAGAAGGGATTGGACGTGGGCCGACGTGACGAAGGGGCGGGCGGCGTCGTGGATAAGGACGGCTTCGTCGGGGGTAGCATTGAGCGCGGCAAGTCCGGCGCGTACCGATTGTGCCCGGGTCGCGCCGCCGTTGACGAGGCGGCAGCGCGAGAACCCGCTGAGGGTTTCGGTGACCGCACGTCTCTGATCCTCCGATGTCACCAGGATGATTTCTCTGGCTCCGGCCTGATCGAGGGCCTCTACCGACCAGAGCAGGACGGCCCGACCGCCTAGGCTGCGAAGGGGCTTGGGTCGACCCGGCCCGGCTCGGGTACTGGCCCCGGCGGCAACAATGACAACAGAGAAAATCATGCCCCCGTTGTTGAGCGGCCCGGCCTCGCTTGTCTAGGCTTTACGCCTGCAGAAAAGTTGCCTAAAAAGAGTGCGTTGGAGTTGATTATAAAATGAGCAAGTCGCTCGCGATCGGAAATGTCGAGGTGCCCGGCCAGGCCTGGATTGCGCCGATGACGGGCATTTCAGACCTACCATTTCGCCGTGCGGCAAGTCGGCTGGGGGCTGCCTATGTCGCCACCGAGATGGTGGCCAGCGCCGAATTCTCGCGCGGTCGCCCTGACGTGGTTCGTCGCGCCGCTGTGGGGGAGTGGCTGCCGCTGATGGTCGTCCAGCTTGTGGGGCGAGACCCAGTCCAAATGGCGCGAGGGGCGGTGCTTGCGGCCCGGGCCGGAGCCCACATCATCGACCTGAACTTTGGCTGTCCGGCCAAGGAGGTGACCGGCGGCGCGCAATCTGGCTCGGCCCTGATGCGAGAGCCGGAATTGGCCGAGGCCTTGATCGCGGCAACGGTCGATGCCGTGGACATTCCCGTCACCGTGAAGATGCGACTGGGCTGGGACGATAGTTCCCGGAATGCCCCGGAGATTGCGGCCATGGCGGAGGCCCGGGGCGCAAAGGCCGTGACGATCCACGGGCGCACACGCAGTCAGTTCTACAAGGGCGAGGCCGACTGGTCCGCCGTGCGGGCAGTGAAGGAGGCGGTGCGGATCCCGGTGATCGTCAATGGCGACATCGTCGATGGTACCACCGCCTCGGTCGCCCTGGCCAGGTCAGGAGCCGATGGCGTCATGGTTGGGCGCGGGGTCTATGGCCGACCCTGGATCGCCGCCCAGATTGAGGCCGAGTTGGCCGGCTTGGCCTTCGTGGAGCCCGATCTCGAGGCCCGCCTGGCCATTGCCCTGGACCATTTCCGCGACAGCCTACAGTTCTATGGCGACCGGCTGGGGCTGCGAGTCTTCCGCAAACACCTGGCCTCCTATGTCGACAATGCCCCCGTACCCCTGTCGGCCGAGGCGCGGCGGCTTGAGCGGTCAAACCTGTGTCGGCTTGATGAGCCTCGCCTCGTCGAGCAAGGTCTCATCGCCCTTTGGTCAGTTCCGGAAGGGCGGGTCGCCGCATGAGCGGTCAAACGCAGTTCGCGTCCGGCGGTCTAGGCCTTGAGAGCCTGAAGGCTGCAGCCTTTGACCTCTCCCCAGAACCTGCCCTGGTGGTCAATGCTGATGGTGCCTTGGTGGCCGTCAACGAGGCCGCTGAGGCACTATTTGGCCAAGGCCTGGGCCTGCTGTCGCGCGGTCGCTTTCGCGCCGCCCTGCCGGAAGGCTCGCCATTGGTCTCCCTCCTCAATCGTGCCCTGGAGGAGAGTGCGCCTGTGCGGGAACGCGGGGTGGAGGTCAGCCTGTTTGGCCATCCAAGCTTCGAGGCCGACGGTGCCGCAGTGCCGCTGGGCGATGGCTCGGTTCTGCTCACCCTGCACGTCAAGGGCGGAGCCCTGGGTAGTGAGCGTACTGGGGCAGAGGCGGCCGGCCTGCGGACCATCGTCGGTCTGGGTCGAATGTTAGCCCATGAGATCAAGAACCCGCTGATGGGGATACGCGGGGCGGCGCAACTGCTGAAGGCCGGGGCCCGGGCCGAGGACACCCCCCTGGCCCAGCTGATTGTCGATGAAACAGACCGGGTTCGGCGACTGGTGGATCGGATGGAGGCATTCTCCGACGACGCTCTGCCCACCTGCAGCCCGATCAATATCCACCAGGTGCTGGATCGTGTGCGGGCCTTGGCAGTGAACGGCTTTGCCGACGGCCTGGTCCTGAAGGATCACTACGACCCGTCCCTTCCCCTGACGTTCGGCGACGAGGATCAGCTCATTCAGATTTTCCTGAACCTGGTGAAGAACGCCTCTGAGGCTGCCCACAGCCGGGGCGACATGCGCGGGGAGGTGACGATCCACACCGCCTATCGCCACGGCGTCCGGGTCCGGGCCTCCAAGGGCCAGGCCCTGCGGGGCGCACCGCTGGAGATCCGCATCCAGGACAATGGGCCAGGCATCCCCAGCCACCTCAGGGACAGCCTGTTCCAACCCTTCGTGACCACCAAGATCAACGGGGCCGGCCTTGGCCTGGCCCTGGTTTCCAAGCTCGTGTCTGGCCATGGCGGCTTGATTGATTTCGAGTCCGAGCCCGGCCGCACGACCTTTCGCGTGCTGCTTCCTATCGCATCTGAAGAGGACATCTCGGCATGAACGCGATCGCCAACGCCAGCAAGAAGATCCTGATCGCCGACGACGACTCGTCAATACGACTGGTCCTTAGCCAGGCCTTTATCCGTCTTGGCTATCAGGTGCGGGCCACAGGCAATGCTGCCACCCTCTTGAAGTGGGTGTCGGAAGGCGAAGGTGACCTGGTGGTCACCGACGTGATGATGCCCGATGAGAACGTGTTCAATGTGCTGCCCCGCATTCGCAAAGAGCGTCCCAAGCTCCCGGTGATCGTGATGAGCGCCCAGAACACCCTGCTGACCGCCGTCAATGCGGCAGAGGTCGGGGCGTTTGACTACATCTCAAAACCCTTTGATTTGGATGATATGACCGCCGCAGCCCGGCGCGCCCTGGCCAAGCCGGCCGATGCCGAGGCCTCCAAGGCTCAGGCGCGGGCTGTGCGCGACGAACGGCTGCCTCTGATCGGCCGGTCTGCCCCGATGCAGGAGGCGTTCCGGACCATCGCGCGACTGGTCGGTGCTGACCTTACCGTCCTCATCCTTGGCGAATCCGGTACCGGAAAGGAACTGGTGGCCCGCGCCCTCCACGAGATGGGACGCCGCAAGGACGGCAAGTTCGTGGTGATCAACCTGGCTGCGGTTCCGCGCGAGCGGGTTGAGACGGAGCTGTTTGGCCGTGACGATGGCGATCACGGGAAACTGGTGGAAGCCGACGGCGGCTCGCTGTTCCTCGACGAAATCGGCGACATGCCCCTGGACGCTCAGACGCGGCTTCTGCGTGTGATTGATGGCTCCGAGCCTGCGATCAATCCGAAGACCGGACGGCGACCCAATGTGCGGATCATTGCGGCAACCAATCGCGACCTGCGCGCCTTGATCCAGCAGGGCCTTTTTCGCGAAGACCTGTTCTTCCGGCTCAATGTCGCGCCCTTGCGGCTCCCACCCCTGCGGGATCGGGTAGAAGATATCCCAGACTTGGCAAGGGCATTCCTGCTGCGCGCCAATCGTGAGGGGCTTCCCTCCAAGACCATCGACACGGCGGCGTTGGAACGCCTGAAGCTGCATTTCTGGCCCGGGAATGTTCGCGAACTGGAAAACCTCATTCGGCGAATCTGCGCGCTCTATGCTGAGGACATGGTCACCGCGCGGATCGTGGAGCGGGAACTGGCCGACCAGCAGCCCCAGGTGCAGGGCCAGGAGGGCCCCGCCACCCTGGCGGCTCTGGTGGAGCGTCACCTGGGGGGGTACTTCGCCGAGCAGCCCGACGGGGTCCCGCCGATCGGGCTCTATGAGCGGGTGCTTGAGGAGGTCGAGCGCCCTCTGATCCAACTGACCCTGGCTGCGACCCGCGGCAATCAGGTCCGGGCGGCCGAGATCTTGGGTCTCAATCGAAATACGCTGCGCAAGAAGATCCAGGATCTGGGTGTGGAGATGGTGCGCGGTCGGCGCTAATCCCCGCTGACGCCGATATGAAGCATTCGCGCAACAACCTGTTGATTTTGGGGCACAGGTCCGCCTAGGTTCGCCAGATCATGGCGGCCTTGATGCGCAACGGCGAATTGGATTCTGCTCCGGCCGCCCGGATCTGGCGAGCCGTGCAGTCACGCTACGTGCTGGGCGGTGGCTATGCCTTGGCCCTGGTGCTGACGGGCGTGGCGATTCTGCTGGCAGCTTCACCGCCCGAGACCGGCCCGCTGGCTCCGGCCAGCAAGAACATCCTGGCTATTCTTGGCTTCAATCTGGTGCTGATCCTTGGCCTCGCCACCATCATGGGCAGCCGGCTGGTGGCGCTGCTGGACGCCAGGTCCATGGATGCCGGGGCCCGACTGCACCTGCGGTTCGTGGCCCTCTTCGCCCTGGCTGCCGTCGCCCCGGCCGTGGTGGTGGCCCTGTTCTACGGGGTCCTCGTCAATCGAGGGGTGGAGAACTGGTTTTCGGAGCGTGTTCAAACGGTTGTGGAGAACTCTGCAACCGTCGCGAGATCCTACGTGGAGGATCAAAAGCGCTATATCGGTGATCACGTCTCGCTTATGGCGGTGGACCTCAATCGTGCCGCCCCAGCCCTGCAATCCAGTCCGGTCACCTTCAGCCACTTCCTGGCCTATCAGGCGGCCTACCACGCCTTTCCAGCCGCCTACCTGATTGATCGAGAGGGGCGAATTCTCGCTCGCGCCGAGGCTGGGGATGCGCCGGCCTTTGTGACCCCGCCAGAGAGCAGCTTCAAGGCGGCCGACGAAGGCGATATCTCGGTTCCCGCCTTTGATTCGTCTGACCTAATGCGTGCGGTGTTCAAGCTGTCGGCCTATCCTGACGCCTATCTCTATGTGGCCCGTCCCGTTGAGAAGGGGATCATTACCCACCTGACCGACGCCGATGCC
>JANPAO010000478.1:0-1593 GCA_031429955.1 Phenylobacterium sp.
AGATGCGGACCGCCTCCCCTGAACGTCCTCGACGGGCTTGTCCCGAGGATGACGACCTTTTGAGGGGGGGCTGGGCGCTCTCGTCTCAGATCAGTTCCTGTAGCACGACGCTGATCATCTGGTTCTTGCCGTCGCGTTCCACCTGGATCTCCACGGTGGAGCCGGGCGCGCCCTTCAGCGCCCAGGACAGACCATCCAGGCCGTCCTTGCCCCGCCAGCCGGTCACCTTGTCCCCCAACTTCAGCCCCGCGCGATCTGCCGGGGACCCGGGGATCAATTCGACGACGCGGGCGACATTGTCTTCGAAGTCCACATCAGCGCCGGCCCGATCGTGGCGGTAGCCGTCGGTGATCGCGGCGTTGGGTTTCACCCAAAGCTTGCGGCGTTGCGGGTCGGAGACGAAGTTCAGGCGTCGCAGGAACTCCATGCCCACCAGGCCTGCCGCCGTCCGCCCGCCGTCAACGGCGCTATCGGCGGGATCTCCGAGGGTGACCAAGGGATTGGCGAAGACCAGCTTGCCGATCTTCAGGCGTTCGGCTCGCACAATGCGGACCTTGGCGCTGCGCGCGGCGGTGGTGATGCTGTCGGCCTGATGGTTGGGAAAGTGGTCCCACAAGCCACGGCGTTTCACATAGCGCGGGAACAAGAAAAGTCCTCCGCTGGAACCGGTATCGACCATCAGCTTGATCTGCTCACCGTCGAATTCCGCCTCAATGATCGGGCGGTGATCCTTCAGGAGCAAGTTGTTGTCGTCCGTGGAGAGGGCACCCATGCGATCGATGCTTCCCGCCGCCGCCTCGCCCGCATCCAGGGTTAAGGGCTCATAGCCCTCAAGGTCTTTGGGCATCTTGCTGGTGATCAACACCTGCTTGGTGTCGAAATTCACGCCCATGACACGGAACCGCGCCAGAGGGATGATCCCCTCCAGCGGCCGCGGCAGTCGCTCAATGCCGAACACCGGCAGCCAGGTCTCCCGCACCGCTCCGCCCAGGGTGACGCTGGCCCCATAGATGGTCACCCTCTCCCGTCCGACAGCGGCCTGGACATTGCCTCGGCCATAGTTGCGGAGGTTCATCTCTCGGGCCTTTGCCGCCAGAACCCCGAAGTCGGTGGAACCCGTGTCGATCAGGAAGGCAAGCGGGTCCTTGTCATCCAACTGAACCGCCGCCCAGGGGCGATTGCGTGTCACAGCGAAAGCATAGGTCGCCGACTCCGCTGCCCATGCCGCAGCCGGTACCAAGCTCCCGGCCGCAGCCAGGATGGATCGTCGTGAAAGTTGCATGGCCCGTTCCCCCTACTTAAGGGATTAACTTCAGATGAGACGAGCGGCGCGTCAACCTGACATTGTAGGGCCCAGCGATGATGTGGCCGGGTGGCGCTGGCCCGGCCTCAACCCGCCGTCAAGGCGAAGGCGCAGATCGCCGCCACCAGGACGGTAAGGATACCCAGGCCGACACCATCCCGCAGGCTCGGGCGACCCGGAATGTCAGGGGTGATCTGAGGCTTCAACTCCCGGGCGGCCAGGAACAGTGGCAGGGTGACGCTGATGGCCACCAGCAGACCGCCGATCACATAGGCCCAGACAAAGGCCAT
>JANPAO010000479.1:0-6300 GCA_031429955.1 Phenylobacterium sp.
TCCTTCATCTCGTCGAAGGAGGGGGAGACACCACTCTCCTTGATCCGCTCGTGGATGAACATGAGCAGTTCGTGTTGCTTGCGGGTGAGCATGGGCAAAAAGCCTTTGTAGAACAAAGCGGAAACCTTACCGATGTTCTCTAGGCGTTCTTTGTTAATGTCAAGTTGACGGCCCGCGAGGCCAAAAGGGTGCGCGTCGCCCCTGCCACATCGGCCTGCCGCATGAGGCTTTCGCCCACCAGCATGGCCCGGGCCCCCGATTGCTCCAGGCGGTGCGCATCGGCGGGGGTGAAGATACCGCTTTCCGTTACCAGCAAGGCGTTTGCAGGCGCTAGCACCGCAAGCTGCTCGGTGATCGCCAGGTCGATCTCAAAGCTTCGCAGGTCGCGATTATTGACCCCCACCAGGGTCGCACCAAGACCGCCCGCGCGACGCATTTCCTCGGCATCATGAACCTCCACCAGGGCGTCCATGCCGAATCGCGCCGCCTCAGCCAACAGGTCTCGAGCCAGGGAATCGTCCACCATGGCCAGGATCACCAGGATGGCGTCGGCCCCCAGGGCACGGGATTCGGCCACCTGCCAGGGGTCCACCAGGAATTCTTTGCGCAGGGCCGGCAGGGCGCAGGCCGCCCGCGCCGCTGTGAGATAGCTGTCGGCCCCCTGGAAACTGGGGGTGTCGGTGAGCACCGAGAGGCAGGCCGCCCCGCCCTCGGCATAGGCCTTGGCCAGGGCCGGGGGGTCGAAGTCTGCCCGGATCAGGCCCTTGGAGGGTGAGGCCTTCTTGATCTCCGCGATCAGGGCCAGCCGTCCGGGGGTATGGGCCCGCTCCAGGGCGGCGCGAAAGCTGCGGGGTTGGCTTGCCCGGGCGGCGGCCTCCTCAACCTGCGCCAAGGTGCGCGCGGCTTTCCGCTGATCCACCTCCAGCCGCTTATAGGCCGCGATCTTGGCCAGGATGTCGTTCATGGGGCGCTCGTAATGGCGGCCAGGGTCTCCAGGGCGGTCCTGGCGCGGCCGTCATCAATGACTGCGGCGGCCAATTCGATCCCGTCCCTCAGCGTCTCCACCTTCTCGCCCACCAGGAAGGCGGCGGCGGCGTTCAGCAACACGATGTCGCGATAGGCCCCGGTCTCGCCCGCCAACAGGGCGCGCAGGGCCACGGCATTCTCCGCCGGGCTGCCGCCGGTGAGATCAGCCAGGGCCGCCCGCTTCAGGCCCACAGCCTCGGGGGTGACGGTGAAGAGGCGGGCCTGGCCCTCCCGCCATTCGGCCACCACGGTCTCGTCGGTGGTGGTCATCTCGTCCATGCCGCCCCCATGCACCACCCAGGCCCGTTCAGACCCCAAGGCCCCCAGCACCCGGGCCAGGGGTTCCACCCAGCGTTCGGCAAAAACCCCCATCACCTGCCGCCGGGCCTTGGCTGGATTGGTCAGGGGGCCCAACAGATTGAACAGGGTGCGAAATCCCAGCTCGGCCCGGATCGGCGAGACATGCCGCATGGCGCCGTGATGGGCCTGGGCGAACATGAAGCAGATGCCCGCCACATCCAGGGCCTTGAGCTGGCGCTCGGCGGGTGCCGTGATGTCCACCCCAAGCTCAGTCAGGACATCGGCGGTGCCGGACCGCGACGACAGCGCCCGGTTGCCGTGCTTGGCGATCTTCAACCCCCCACCGGCGGCGACAAAGCCCACAGCGGTGGAGATGTTCAGGGTGTGAAGCCCGTCGCCCCCGGTGCCGCAGACATCCATAACCTCATAGGGCGGATCCAGGGAGATGGCGGCGGCCCGCATGGCCTTGGCACAGGCGGTGATCTCGCCGATGGTCTCGCCGCGCATTCGCATGGCGGTGACGGCCGCGGCCACCTGGGCCGGCGTCGGCTCACCCCTCAGGCAGGCGGCGAAGAAGGCGCTCGCGTCATCGTCCGACAGGGTCGCCCCATCCGCCAGTCGGCCCAATAGCGGCTTGAAGGCATCCGACATCAGACGGGCGCGAGGCGCGGAACCCCGGCCTGTTCCAGGAAATTGGCCAGCAGATGGTGACCGCCCTCGGTGGCGATGGACTCCGGATGAAACTGCACCCCGTGGATCGGGCGGGTCCTGTGCTGAAAGCCCATGATCTCCCCGTCCTGCGTCCAGGCGGTTACCTCCAGCACCTCGGGCAGGCTGTCCTTGGCCACGGACAGGCTGTGATAGCGGGTGGCGGTGAAGGGATCGGGCAGGCCCGAAAAAACCCCCTTGCCGGTGTGATGCATCGGGCTGGTCTTGCCGTGCATGATCGCCTTCGCGCGGATGACCTCGCCGCCAAAGGCCTGGCCGATGGCCTGGTGACCCAGGCAGACCCCCAGGATCGGCAGGGTGTCTGGCGCTTGCGCGATCAGGGCCAGGCAGATGCCGGCCTCGTTGGGGGTGCAGGGGCCTGGCGACAGCAGGACCCCCTGCGGCTTCAGACCCAGGGCCTCTGACACGCTCAGCGCATCATTGCGATAGACCAGAGTCTCGGCCCCCAACTCGTTCAGATAGTGGACGAGGTTGTAGGTAAAGCTGTCGTAGTTATCGATGACGAGGATCATGCAGCTTCCTCTAGAGGGCATTCCGAAAAGTGGGAACCGGTTTTCGGATCAAATGCGCGCCAAAACAAAGACCTAGGGCAGCGATCTGAATCCGTCAGATCCCGGCCCGAGTGGGTGCCAAACGCAACGGGAAGTCGGTTCCGCCTCTGGACGGCGACGCCCCTTGAGGTCTCCTCCGCAGATCGGCCGTTCGCCCGGCTCCCCTGAGGGGCAGAAAGGTTAGGACACAAAGCTCACGAAGGCGCGCGAAGGACACGAAGGGCGACAACCCGACGCGCCAGGAATTTCAGGGTGAGGTGGAAGACCATCCGCAGGCCGAGGCGACAGATTCGAATCTCCAGAAACATCAGACGCTCCGCGTCCTGGGAGCGCGCCAGCGCCTCGATGGCCTTACTGCCACTTGGCCGCGTCTCCAGCTCCTTCGTGCCCTTGGCTTTCTTCGTGTGCTTGGTGTCCAACCTGAAAGCCGAGCATCCGGCATAGCCCTGGGGCCGATCCTACCGAAAATGGTCTACCCCAGGGCAACGAGGATTCAGAACCTCAGATGGCCGGATCAACCAGGGCGGTTGCGGCAGTATCGATTCGGGCTGACTCTCAGCCCATGACACCCACCGATTCCGCCCTTGATTCGGACCTGATCGCCCAGGCGCGGCGCCTGCTGGAGACCCCGGCCACGCCAGACACCCTGTGGCCGGTCCTGGGGGCTGCGGCCTTTGCCGCCTGCATGGCCCTGACCCTGGCCACCGCCATGGTGCTGGCACCGCCCACCACCACCCGGCACCTGACCGACAAGGCCCCCGCCGTGGAGAGCGTGGTTCCAGAAAGCCCGTAACCCGCCCTAAACGAAACGCCAGCTTTCCTCGGCCGCGCTGCGCAGAGCGCGGGCCTTATGCAAGGTCTCGTCATATTCGGCGTCGGCATCGCTATCAGCTACCACGCCGCCGCCGGCCTGGACGTACATCATCCCGTCCTTGAAGCAGGCGGTGCGGAGGACGATGCAGGTGTCCACCGAGCCGTCGGCTCCGAAGTAGCCCACGGCGCCCGCATAGGCGATGCCACGCTTTTCCAACTCCAGCTCATCGATGATCTGCATGGCGCGGACCTTGGGGGCCCCCGAAAGCGTGCCGGCGGGCAGGGCGGCCATCAGGACGTCGACCGGGTCCAACCCCTCTGGCGCATCGCCCTCGACATTGGACACCAGGTGCATGACGTGGCTGTAGCGTTCCACGAAGAAGCTGGCCGTCACCCGCACATGGGCTCCCTTGGAGGGCTTGGGCGGTTCGTTGGAGCGTTGGGCATTCAGCATGGCCACCCGGCCCACATCATTGCGACCCAGGTCCAGCAGCATCAGGTGCTCGGCCCGCTCCTTGGGGTCGGCGATCAGTTCGGCCTCAAGGGCTCGGTCTTCCTCGGGCGTGGCCCCGCGCGGTCGTGTGCCGGCAATCGGACGGATGGTGATCTTGCCGTCCCGCAGACGAACCAGGATCTCGGGGCTGGAGCCGGCGAGCTGGAAGTCCCCGAAGTTCAGATAGAACAGGAAGGGGGAGGGATTGGTCCGCCGCAGAGAGCGATAGAGCGCAAAGGGGTCGAGGCTGAAAGGTGCCCGGAACCGGTGGCTCGGCACCACCTGAAAGATGTCGCCCGCGCGGATGTAGTCTTTTGCCCGGTCGATGATCTGATGATAGTCGGCGCGGCTCACCGGCGTGGTGAAGGCATCGGGCACCGCGATGCCGGTTCCAGCCAGGGGCGGGGCCGGTTTTCGGAAATCTGCCATCACGCCGTCCAGCCGGGCCAGGGCCGCGTCATAGGCGGTGCGTGCGGTGTCGGCACCTGGGCGCACTGTGGTGACCAGGATGATCTCCTGGGCGATGGCATCAAAGATCGCCACGATGGAGGGGCGGATCATCAGGCCGTCGGGCAGGTCCAGCGGGTCGGGATTGATGTCTGGTAGTTTTTCCACCAGCCGGATCATGTCGTAGCCGATCGCCCCGAACACCCCGGCCGACATCGGCGGCAGGCCAGCCGGCAGATCCAGGCGCGAGGCCGCCACCAGGTCCCGCAACGAGTCCAGCGCGCCGCCGCCCTGGGTCACGAACCGCCCGGTCTCGATCCCGGCACCCTGGGCAATCTCCGCCACATCACCACGGCATTTCCACACCAGGTCTGGCTTCATGGCGATGACGGAGTAGCGACCTCTCCAGGCCCCGCCCTCGACGCTCTCAAACAGGAAGGCGTAGGGGCGGCCATGGGCGATCTTCAGATAGGCCGAGACCGGGGTTTCCAGATCATCGATCAGCCGGGTCCAAACCACCTGCGGCGCGCCCTTGGCATAGGTCTGCTCAAAGTCGGCATACGCAGGTTCAATCGTCACGTCGCCGGCTCCGTCTTGGCGCCCTTGGCCGCCTTGGGGTCGAGGGGCTCCAGACCAATCGCCATGCGGGCATTGTTGGGATAGGTCTTCACCTTCACCAAGGCACGGGCTGCCCTGCGGGCGTCGGTCTGAAGCTCACGGAACGCGCCTTCGGTCATCTGCGGGCGGCTGTCCTCGGTGATCCGTGCCAGGGTTGAGCCGGATGGCGGGCGAATGGCCTCCAGCTTGCCGACGATCAGGCCAAAGGTGGTGGCCTCGGCGGTAAAGGTCTCGCCGGCCTTGGCATTGAAAGCCTTGACCAGAGCGTCCTGCGACAGGGCCTTGGACTGGCCGGCATTCTGGCGGTCGAGACCCGCTGCATGGGCGACGCGCGCGCCGATGGAGCCTGCGACCGCCTCCAGGCTCTCGCCCTTTCTCACGCGGCCCGCAAGTTCATCGGCCTTGGCCTGCAGGCGCTTGACCATTTCGCGCATCATCCAGACCCGGGTCAGTTGCGGCCGGACCTCCGACAGGGGTGGCAGGGCCTTGGGGATCACCCGCTCCACCCGCACCGCATAGTATTCGCCCTGTCCGGCGTCCTCGATGTCGCTCTCGCCAGACACCGGCAGGTCAAAGGCGGTCTTCAACAGCTTTTCACTGACCCCAGCCACCCTTTGACCCTCCGGGCTGCCGCCCTGAAGGGAGACGGGTCCCAGGGTCATGGCGGGAACCCCGGCCTTCATGGCGGCTTCCGTCAGGCTGGCACCGCCGGTGTGGGCGTCGTCATAGGCCTGGCTCATCTGATAGACCTTCTCGGCTGCGGCATCCTTGCGCAGTTCGGCCTCGAGCTGGGGTCGGATCTGGGCCAGGGTGACGGCCTGGCCCGGCGTCACCTTGCCGACAGCCACCACGGAAAAGCCCAGGTCCCCCCGCACAGGTGCAATCTGGCCGGCCTTCAGGGCAAAGGCGGCTTCTCCCACCTTGCGATCAGCGATAGCCGTCCGGGGTTTGTCCACATAGGTAATGGCGTCGACCCCCAGGGACTTTGCGATGGCGGCCGGTGCCTCACCCTTGGCCAGGCGCGCGCCGACAGACTGTGCTGCTGCGGCATCCTTCACCGGGATCTGGATGATGGAGCGGGTTTCAGGGAGGCTAAGCGTGTCCTTGCGATACTCAAAGCGCTTCTGAAGTTCGGCCTCATCAATGGGCAGGTTGGCACTCACCAGGCCGGGGCTGAAGCGCACCACGGTGAGGATCCGGAACTCGGGCCGCGTCAACTGCGCGGCTTTGGCCTTCATCAGCACCAGCAGTTGAGCATCTGTGGGCAGGGCGGGCTGGGGGACGGTACGAGGATCGATCATGAAGTAGCCGATGTCACGGCTC
>JANPAO010000480.1:0-1884 GCA_031429955.1 Phenylobacterium sp.
CCGCCATCCTGCGAGCCGACCTGACCCCGGGCCTCAAGGCCTGCATCCAGTCTGCCTACTCCCTGCCCAGCCGGCCCTAGGCCCTACCCCGCGCGTCTTCCTAGCCCTTGTGCCTAGGACTCATGATCCTCGTGACCCCGAATGTATCGACAGCGGCACGGTCGCACCCATTCCCCGGGCTCCAAGATCATGGACCGTCGGGCGACAATGACCTTCAGGGCGAGGGCGCGGCACCACCAGTTCCGCTCTCAGCCTTGCCCAACAGCCACAGACCCGCCGCCATGAACCCCGCCCAAACAGGCTGCCGGCCAGCAGCAGGCCAAGCCCGCCCGGCCAGGCTGGACTGCTGAGACCAAGGACCAATCACGGCCCTTTACCCGACCGCCTCCAGCGGCTTCACTGCCGCCATGACCCAAGACACGATCCGCGAACGGTCCCGTCGCACCCTGGAGAGCGCCCAGTCAAACTATGAGGACGCCCCCTCCCTACCCAACATCGTCTGGTACGGCCGGGTGCTGGGGTTCCGATTTCAGATCGATGCGGCCATCGAGGTCTTCAGCGCGGGCCTGGAGCGGTTCCCCGACTCCTTCGAACTCCTGCGCCAGCGCGGCCACCGCTATCTCTCCACCCGGCGGTTCGCCGAGGGGCTTGCCGACCTGAGCCGTGCGGCCGAACTGATCGAGGGCCGGCCGGAGTGGATCGAGCCGGACGGCCAGGGCAATGAGCTGCCGGTGCCCGCCACCAGCATCCAGTTCAACACCTGGTACCATCTGGCCCTGGCTCACTATCTGCTGCGGTCCTGGGACGCCGCAGAGGCGGCCTACCGCCGGTGCCTGACCTGGGTGGCGCCGCAGGACCATGACGGGCTTACCGCCTGCAGCGACTGGCTCTACATGACCCTGCGCCGCAAGGGCGACGAGACGGCCGCCGCTGCGGTGCTGGCGACCATCCCCGACGGACTGCCCGACGCGGCCTTTGTCGAAGGGCCGTCCTACTATCGCCGCCTGCAGATGTACCGGGGCGAGCTCGCGCCGGAGGATCTGCTGAGCCCGGACAAGGGCGCCCAGGTGATCCATGACCTGGAGACCATCTACGCCACCCAGGGCTACGGCGTCGGCAACTGGCATCTCTACAATGGGCAGACCGACCGCGCCCGCGAGGTGTTCCAGCAGATTCTCCGCGGCCGCAGCCGCTTTGCCTTCGGCTACATCGCCGCCGAGCGCGACCTGAGCGAGATGGACGCCGACTAGGGCGTCCCAAGCCGGTTCCAAGCCACAAGGGCGATCTCGTCCTGGCCTAGCTAAATGCCCTGTCGGGGGCCTTCCCCTCCGCCAACACACGTCATCCCCGGCCTTGTGCCTAGGACCCATGATCTCCGTGACCCAGCAAGGATCAACAACGGAACCGTCGCACCCTTCCACCGGGCGCCGAGTTCATGGAGCGTCAGGACGGGGCCCGACGATGACGTTCAGATTGGGCCACCCTAGTCTCGCAGCAGCGGCAGGCTGAGTCCTGACACGGGCCGGGCGCCCAGGATCTCGCGGCGGAAGCGGAACTGTTCGGCGGGGCGACCGCCAGTGTCGGTGTCCATGGAGCCCAGGCCCTCCACCAGCTCGGCCCGCTCCAGGGCGCGGCGGAAATTCTGTTTGTGCAGGGGAACCCCGGCGATGGCCTCCACCGCCCGCTGCAGGGCCGAGAGGGTAAAGGCCTCGGCCATCAGTTCAAACACCACCGGGCGGTACTTCAGCTTGCCCCGCAGCCGCGACAGGGCAGTGGCCAGGATGCGGCGGTGGTCGGAAAACATCGGCTCGCCCATGGCCGCCATCAGGGCCGGGGAGGGGGCGTGCTCGCCGCGGTCGCGGGCGGCTTCCGGGGCCAGGCCCG
>JANPAO010000481.1:0-1699 GCA_031429955.1 Phenylobacterium sp.
GCTTCGCGGGTCAGACTTTTCCGTGATGCGACTCTGATTAAGTTGCGCCGTTGGTAGTCCACTATGCATTACCCACATCTTCCTGCAGTTGTGCAAGCATCCATCCTGCGTGGATGAGGGTGAGTTCATGCCATCCGCGCCAGAGGGTGAGCCAACCGGGTTCGCCGTCGCTTTTTCGGCCGATGAATCCGCCGAGTCTGGCGGCTTCATGGGTGAAGCGTCGGACGCTGAGTTGGGCTGGTTTGACTTTGAGGACTCTTGCCAGCGTCTGCACCAGTTCATCGGGCACGCATTGGATGGCGGGTTTGTCAGGGGTCAGCCTGGCATCGTTCTTCAGTTGCAGCAGTCGCACCGCCACCACGGCCAGCATGCCGATCAACGGTTCAAGCCTCTCGCGGCTTTCCAGTTGTCTTTCCTCGACTTTGCAGCCGCTTTTAAGGCACTGGTGATACTGTTCGATAAGCCATCGCAGAGCGTAGTATTGCGTCATCCGCAATGCGTCTTTGAGCGTGGTTGCCGGTTCGCTGCACAAGAGCATCCACTCGATGGGTTCGCATCCCTCGGGAGCAGACGCTTCCCACACCCGCACCGCCCAGCAACGCAGGGCGTGTCCGGTGCGATGCATCTGGGGAGACCAGATTGTCACTGCGCCGCAGGAAAGATCGAGTGTGGCCCATCGTCCGGCGCGGCCGGCCTTGGGCGCGATCCACAACTGCGTCTGTCCCAGCACCGGCATCGCGCGGCACACGTCTTTGAGCCGCTTGAAACGACGCTGCTTGATATTGACTGTATCCGGGGTGTCATGTCCCGGGCAGGCATTGCGGTCCTTGGAAACACGGATCACAAACCCCAGCCCCGAAAGCTCAAAAGCCTGCTGATACAGATCAAACAGGTCCGACTCGCGGTCTCCCACATGAAGCCATCTCACGCCCGGCGGGGCAGCACCGATGCGTGTGACCGCATCGCTCCAGCGAAGTGACTCGCGATTGGGGCTGCGTCGTTGCCGACTGCGATCCGGAGCCGTCTGGTGCCTTGGCTCACCTGTGCGGGTCCAAAGCTTACCATCAGCCAGGCGATCACCTTGCCACTGCCATCTTCCTGCGGCGCAACTGCAAGCACGCTGTGAAGGAACAGACCGCTGCCGTTTTTCACACCCGGACCGTGCCAGCCCATGCCCGCGTTGCCGGGATGATGGCTGTAGTCCAGCCAGGTGGTGTCCTGAATCAACAGCACCACTTTCTCCAAGGCGCAATCCATGCGGGTCTGCTGCCAGTGCGCCTGGCTGACCGATTCGAAGCTGACCCGGTCATGATCAAACAGACGATAGGCTCCCTTGATCTGCTTCCAGTGCCTGTTCTGCTTGGGAATGCTCCCGAAAGGATCCTCTGCCATTGCACAGGCAACCTGAATCGCCCGGCGATTCAATCGCTTGTCCTGCAGATCAATCCCGCCAAATTCCCGATGTGCCCACGTCCCTGCCGACAACGCCTGATACAACACAACAACATCCCGCCTCCTTCAAACCCAACTGAAAACAGCAGGACCATCCGTGATCCATCAAAATCCATAGTAAGAAATAAAACCAACCAGCGAAAGATGTGGGTAATGCATAGTGGTAGTCTCCACGCGCAACATTGGCCCAGCGGGCAGGAGATTTTTACGCGCGCTGCGCATCTTGACCATGCTCAGCTTCCCTAAA
>JANPAO010000482.1:0-3657 GCA_031429955.1 Phenylobacterium sp.
ACAGGCGGCCCGAACACCGAAGGCACCGATGAAATCGCCCTCGCGGAGGCTTGGCTCCATCGAGGCGGACGACGTCGCGTAAACCGGCTGAGGCCAAAGCGCCCGAATTGTAACGGCCACCAACACTGGCATGAGCGCGACCGCCAGATAGATCGCCAGATGCACAAGTTGCGAGCCCACGGCGGGCTTCGAGCTACGCCCGAGCCAGGCAGCATGGATCGCAGCCAGCACCCACAATGAAGCGATTGCCGTGAGCCCGAAACTGATGTGGCCGTAGACCCCTGGAGGGTGAGCGTGCGTCCATGACACCAAGCCAAGCGCAACGCCGATCAACAACAGGATGAAGGCAATCACCCATCGCGACGCGTTGAGATAGGCATAGCCTGCCGGCGCGGCGAAGAGGTTCATCAGGAGCGCCAGCCACCATCGGCGCGGGCGCGGGGATGGCGTCCGGCCGCTGATTGCGCTCACGGCAGTATCCCCGTGAACTCGAGCTCATAGGGGCCGGTCATGATCACGTGGTCGTCGCTTTCGCGCCAGGCGATGGTCAGGTCGCCGCCGTCCAGTTCCAGGGTGGCGGTGCGGTCGGCGAGGCCGCGACGGGCGGCGGCCACCAGGGCCGCGCAGGCGCCGGTGCCGCAGGCCTTGGTGAGGCCCGCGCCGCGCTCCCAGACCTTCAGGCGGATATGATCGCGGGCCTTGATCTGGGCAAAGCCGACATTGACGCCCTCCGGGAACAGCCGGTGATGCTCGATCATGGGGCCGACCTCACGGACCGGGGCAGTCTCGGCATCGGCCACGAAGAACACCACATGGGGATTGCCCATGGAGACGCAGCCTGGCGTGTGCAGCAGGGGGGCATCGATGGGGCCGACCTGCAGTTCCACGCCCCGGGTGTCCATCGCCTCCTCCAGGGGGATCTGGGTCCAGTTCAGGCCTGGGGCCCCCATGTCGACACTGACCAGGCCGTCCCCGGCCCGGCGGGCGGTGAGCAGACCGGACGGGGTTTCAAAGGTGGTCTCGTCGCGGCCTGAAGCCTCCATCAGCAGCCAGGCCACGCAGCGGCTGGCATTGCCGCAGGCCCCCACCGCCTCGCCGTCGGCATTCCAGAAGCGGACGGCGGCGTCGGCACGGGCCGAAGGGTCGATGGCCACCAGCTGGTCACAGCCGATCCCACCCTGCCGCGAGGCGATGGCGCGCACCTCCTGCGCTGTGGGCGCGAAGGGGGTAGAGCGGGCCTCGACGACGACAAAGTCGTTGCCAAGCCCGTTCATCTTGAGGAACGGACGGCTCATGGTGGGGGCTCTATAGGCGAGAAATCGCTGCCGATCACCTTTGACGAGACAAGGCGCGGCGTCTGGTCCTAGATTTGTGGCATGAAACGGCTTCTCGCAGCCCTGATCGGTGCGTTCCTCCTGTCCCAGGCGGTCCAGGCCCAGGAGGCCGCCGACCCCTTCCTCTGGCTCGAGGACATCGAGTCTCCTCAGGCTATGGCCTGGGTCGAGGCCCAGAACGCTAAATCAGCCAGGCGGCTGGAAACCGACCCGCGCTACGAGCCCTTCTTGGCGCAGGCCAAGGCGATCTTTACTGCCAAGGACCGCATCCCCTGGCCGGAGTTCCGCGCCGGCGGCATCGACAACCTGTGGCAGGACGAGACCCACACCCACGGCGTCTGGCGTCACGCCAGCCTGGCCACCTACCGCAGCGCGACGCCCGCCTGGCAGGCCCTGCTGGATCTGGATGTCCTGTCCAAGTCGGAGAATCAGAACTGGATCTGGAAGGGCGCCACCTGCCTGGCCCCGGCAGAGACCCTGTGTCTGGTACGGCTCTCCCAGGGCGGCGGCGACGCGGTGGAAGTGCGCGAGTTCGACACCACCCGCCGAGCCTTCATTGCCGGCGGTTTCCGTCTGCCAGAGGGCAAACAGAATCTCGACTGGCTGGACCGCGACGCCCTGGTGGTCAGCCGCATCTGGACGCCGGGGGAAGAGACGCCTTCGGGCTATGCCTATGTCATCAAGACCCTGGGTCGCGACGGCCAGGTTCGCGAGCTGTATCGCGGCAAGAAGACCGACGTGATCGTTGTGCCGATCGTGCTTCGTGGCCAGGGGGGTCGGGTCGAGGGCCTGATGGCGCGCCGAGGCATCACCTTCTTCGAGACCGAGTTTCTACTGCTAGAGGGCGGCAAGGCCCTGCCGGTGCCTCTGCCGCTCAAGGCGGAGTTTCAAGGCTATGTCGATGGCCAGGTGATCTTCGAGCTTAAAGCCCCCTGGCAGGCCTTTGGAGCCGGCGCGCTCATTGCCTACGACCTGACCGCGCTGAAAGCCGGCACCGCCAAGCCGGTGCTGATCTTCCAGCCGGGTCCTCGCCAGGCCCTGACCGAGGTCGCGGTGACCAAGACCCGACTGGTGGTGGGCCTGCTGGATGAGGTCAGGGGGGCGGTGGATGCCTATAGTCCGAGGGACGGAAGCTGGATCTCCCAACGCCTGGCCCTGCCCAAGGACGCCACCTTTGCCCTGCGGTCGGCCTCCGGCGACGACGACCAGGTCCTGGTCTCGGCCGAGGGGTTCCTAGATCCCACCAGCCTGTGGCTGGCCGACACGGCAACCGGGAAGGCCAGCCAGCTCAAGGCCCTGCCCGCCCGCTTCGATGCCACCCAACAGGAGGTCAAGCAATACTGGGCCACCTCCAGCGACGGGGTGAAGATCCCCTATTTCGTGGTCCTGCCCAAGGGCGCGCGGCTGGATGGGTCGCTTCCCACCCTGATGTACGGCTATGGCGGGTTCGAGATCTCCAAGCCGCCGATCTACCTGCCGGAGATGGGCAAGCTCTGGCTGGAGCGGGGCGGCGCCTATGTGATCGCCAATATCCGCGGCGGCGGAGAGTTTGGGCCCGCCTGGCACGATGGGGTGTTGCGAGACAAGCGCCAGCTCAGCTTCGATGATTTTGCCGCCGTGGCTCGGGGCCTGGCCGCCCGCAAGATCACCTCGGCCCGCCGGCTCGGCATCTATGGCCGATCCAACGGCGGGGTCCTGACCACCGTTTCCATGACCCAGCACCCGGAGCTGTGGAACGCCGTGGTGGTGGAAAGCCCGCTGATCGACATGCTGCGCTATCACAAGCTGTCAGCGGGGGCCTCTTGGATCGGGGAGTATGGCGATCCCGATGTACCCGCCGACCGGGCCTTCATCGCCAGGTACTCGGCCTATCAGAACCTCAAGGCGGGCGTGGCCTATCCCGAGCCCTATATCACCACCAACACCCGGGATGACCGGGTTCACCCTGGCCACGCGCGAAAGTTCGCCGCCCGGCTGGAGGCCATGGGCCTGCCCTACCTCTATTACGAGCAGACCTTCGGCGGTCATGCCAACGACGCCGATCCGGAGCTAAATGCCCGCCGCTGGGCCCGGCACTACGTGTACCTGGCCCAGAAGCTGATGGACTGACGATGCTGGAGATCACCCCCCTACGATCAGGCGACCCGCCGCTGATTGCCCGGGCCTTCACCGACATCGGATGGGACAAGCCCGAGGCCCAGTACATCGATTATCTGGATCAGCAAGCTTCGGATGCGCGACCGGTGCTCGTAGCGCGTCTGAAAGGGATGTTTGCTGGATATCTGACGGTCGTCTGGGTGCCCGACTACCTCCCGTTCCGCGA
>JANPAO010000483.1:0-1947 GCA_031429955.1 Phenylobacterium sp.
GATCATCAAGCCGCCGGGTGCCAGCAGTCGCGAGCAGGTCCGCAGATAGTCGCCAGGATCGGCGACGTGCTCAATCACCTCCATGTTGAGGATCACATCGAAGGGGCCTGCGCCCTGAGATTCCAGACCCTCGGCGGTGCCGGCCTGGTAGTCGATCACAAGCCCTTGCTCCGCAGCATGGGCCTTGGCGGTGCCGATGTTTCGGTCGGAGGCATCAACGGCGGTCACGGAAAAGCCGAGACGGCACATGGGCTCTGACAACAGGCCGCCGCCACACCCGATATCCAACAGGCGCAGGCCCTCGAAGGGCCGACGCGCCTGGCTGTCGCGGCCAAACCGGACAAGGGCCTGTTCGCGGATGAAGGACAGCCGGGTCGGGTTGAACCGGTGCAGCGGCGCGAACTTGCCCTTGGGATCCCACCATTCGGCGGCGATGCGGGAGAAGCGTTCGACGTCTTCGGGGTCGATGCTGGAGGTCGCGGTCATTCCCCCTTCTAGCGGCCAATGAAGGCAAGGCGAAGCCCGGCGTTGCCCCAGGGCCTCAGCATCGCTAGAACGCGGCCCTTCCCTCTCCCCTCAAGGAGCCTGTGACCACGCCCATGTCTCGGCTGGTGATGAAATTCGGCGGCACCTCTGTCGCGGACCTGGAGCGCATCCGGCGCGTGGGTCGGCTGGTGGCTGCTGAGGTGGCTGCGGGCCACCAGGTCGCCGTCGTGGTCTCGGCCATGTCGGGCAAGACCAACGAGCTTGTGGCCTGGACCGACGGTGCCGGTCCGGCCTCGCAAGGCCTGCCGCCCTCTGACGATGAATATGATGTGGTGGTGGCCTCCGGCGAGCAGGTGACCGCCGGCCTGTTGGCCATGACCCTGCGCAACATGGGCTTGCCGGCGCGCTCCTGGATGGGCTGGCAGATCCCGATCGTGGCCGATGACGCCCATGGCCGTGCCCGTATCGACGATGTGCCGCCGGAGAACTTGGCAGCAGCCATGGATGCCGGACAGGTGGCAGTGATCGCCGGCTTCCAGGGGGTGACCCGCGATGGCCGCATTGCCACCCTGGGGCGTGGTGGCTCGGACACCAGCGCCGTGGCCATTGCCGCAGCGATCAAGGCTGTGCGCTGTGATATCTATACCGACGTCGATGGGGTCTACACCACCGACCCACGCATTGAGAACAAGGCCCGCAAGCTCAGCAAGATCTCCTATGAGGAGATGCTGGAGATGGCTTCCCTGGGGGCCAAGGTGCTGCAGACCCGCTCTGTCGAACTCGCCATGGCCAAGAATGTGCCGCTGCGGGTGCTGTCCAGTTTTGTCGAGCCCGGCGAAGCGCCCGGCCAAGGCACCATTGTGTGCGACGAGGAAGAGATCATGGAAAAGCGTATCGTCAGCGGGGTCGCCTATAGCCGCGACGAGGCCAAGATCACGCTGTATGGCCTGCCCGACCATCCCGGCGTGTCTTCGGCCATCTTCGGGGCCTTGGCCGATGCCAATGTCAATGTCGACATGATCGTCCAGAGCCACGCCCGCACCGCCGACACGGCCAATATGGAATTCACCGTGGGCCGGCGCGATGCCGCCCGCGCGGTGGAGATCGTCCGCGCCGCCCAGCCCCAGATCGGCTTTGAGGACGTGGCGGTCAACGAAGACGTCGCCAAGGTCTCGGTGATCGGGGTGGGCATGCGCAGCCATGCCGGGGTGGCCAAGACCATGTTCGGAGCCCTGGCCGAGAAGGGCGTCAATATCCAGGTGATCTCCACCAGCGAGATCAAGATCAGCGTGCTGATCGACGAGGCCTACACCGAATTGGCGGTGCGCGCCCTGCACGCCGCCTACGGACTCGACCGGCTCTAGACCCTTCCCGGTTCAGGTGGAATCACCTGACCGGGTAAGAAGGGTCTATCTTCAAGAGTTTAGAGCGCGTCGGACGGGTGAACCGGTTTCCACTTCA
>JANPAO010000484.1:0-12324 GCA_031429955.1 Phenylobacterium sp.
GGGTTTCTGCGGCCAGCCGGGCTACGGCCTGGTTTTCCGGCAGCAGCAGTGGCCATTCGAACTTCATCATCAGGCCGCAACTGGCGGTGAGCGCCACCACGTCGTGGCCTTCCGCGATCCAGGGTTCAAAGGCCTTGGCGATCCGCTCCGCACGTCCAGCGACATCGGCCAGATCACCGCTCTCGAGTTGCGGCATCCCGCAGCACTCAGGATAGACTAGGCGTGCCTCCACCCCCTGCAGGGCTAGGACGCGGGCGGCAGCGACCGCAGTGTCGGGCTGGTTGTAGTCCACAAAGCAGGTGGCATAGAGCACGGCCTTGCGCAGACCAAAGGCCGGGCCGGCGGGGTCGGGCGGCACGGGAACAGCCAGTCGGTCAGTCGCGGTCTTGGCGTGGTACTGCGGCAGCTCGGCCTCAGCATCGATCTGGGCGACGGCATCCAGCAGCTTGCGCAAGGGGGTGTTCTTGCGGGCTGACATCCAGTTGGCCATCGCGGCCACCGGCTTAGCCAGCTTGCCGTTGCGGTCAGTCTTGCCCAGTTGATCGCGGACGAAATCGGTCTCACCGGCCCGGCGCTTGGCGGCGCGGTAGCGCAGGATCAGGTGGGGAATGTCGATGTCGAACTCGTGCGGCGGCACATAGGGACACTTGGTCAGGAAGCACATGTCACACAGGGTGCAGGCCTCATCGACCTTGGCGTAGTCAGCCTTGGCCACGCTATCGAGTTCCCCGGTGGGGGCCTCGTCGATCAGGTCAAACAGCCGGGGAAAGCTGTCGCACAGATTGAAGCAGCGTCGGCAGGTGTGACAGACGTCGAACTGCCGCTCCATCTCCTTCTCAACGGCGGCCAGGTCATAGAAAGCCTCGTCGCGCCAGGCGATAGGATGGCGAAAGGGGGCGTCAAGGCTCCCCTCGCGCGCGACAGGTTTCGGGGTCTCGTTCAAGCGCCATCTCCCAAGGGCGTCCTTCTCCCACAGGGAGAAGGAGCCGCAGTCTTAGCCCAGGGTGTCGAGGGCGCGCTGGAAGCGGCCGGCGTGGGACTTCTCAGCCTTGGCCAGGGTCTCGAACCAGTCGGCGATCTCGTCAAAGCCCTCGTCTCGGGCGGTGCGGGCCATGCCGGGATACATGTCGGTATACTCGTGGGTCTCACCGGCGATGGAGGCCTTGAGGTTCAGCTCGGTGCCGCCGATGGGCAGGCCGGTGGCCGGGTCGCCGACGGCTTCCATGAATTCCAGGTGGCCGTGAGCATGGCCGGTCTCACCCTCGGCGGTGGAGCGGAACACGGCTGCCACATCATTGTAGCCTTCGATGTCGGCCTTCTGGGCGAAGTAGAGATACCGGCGGTTGGCCTGGCTCTCACCGGCAAAGGCGTCTTTCAGGTTTTGCAGGGTCTTGCTGGTGGCAAGGGTCATGGTGTCATCTCCCAGGGGTGAAGTTCGCCCGTCTCAAACGACCGGTCGAGGTCAAACTCTTCTATGAGGGCATGTGAGAAATAGAACCAATCGAATAAATCTATGTATTCCATAGGCCGAACCTATGAAGCTTGCCGCCCGATAGCACCGGCACCCGACGCGGGCCTTTCATTTATGATCATTGATAAGTTATCTTGATTCCGATCAAGGTGATCAGCCCGAGGATCGGGTCAGAAGCTTCGTCGCAAGAGTTCAGCATGTCGCAATCCGCCGCCTCGACCGCCCAGAAGACTGAACACTTCGAAGCTCTGATCGTCGGGGCGGGGATTGCCGGGGTCGGGGGTGCCTATCACCTGTCCAAGGAACGGCCCGGCACCAGCTTTGTGGTCTTGGACAACCACGACAGTTTCGGCGGCACCTGGACCACCCACCGCTATCCGGGCATCC
Organism: Phenylobacterium sp.; assembly: GCA_031429955.1. Lineage (GTDB taxonomy): Bacteria > Pseudomonadota > Alphaproteobacteria > Caulobacterales > Caulobacteraceae > Phenylobacterium. The sequence continues at coordinate 1,859 of JANPAO010000484.1, forward strand.
GCTCCGACAGTGACCTCTACACCTTCGGCTACCGGTTCAAGCCCTGGGTCGGCGCGCCGATCGCCACGGCGCAGGAAATCCTGAAGTACATGGGCGAGGTGATCGCAGACAACGGTCTCACCGATCACATCCGCTACAAGCACCGCATCACCAAGGCGGTCTGGTCCAGCCAGGACAATCTCTGGTCCCTGGAGGCCGAGCGCAGCGACACCGGTGAGACCGTGACCTTCACCACCAACTTTCTCTGGATGTGTCAGGGCTATTTCCGCCATTCAAAGGGTTACACCCCCGACTGGGCGGGCATGACCGACTACCGGGGGCAGATCGTCCATCCCCAAACCTGGCCGGAAGACCTGGCCTATGCCGGCAAGAAGGTCCTGGTGATCGGGTCGGGTGCCACCGCGGCCACCCTGGTCCCAGCCATTGCGCAGGACTGCGCCCATGTGACGATGCTGCAGCGCTCGCCCACCTACTTCATCCCCGGCCGCAACGCCAACGAGCTGGCCGACACCCTGCGGGAACTCAAGGTGGACGAGGCCTGGATCCACGAGATCGTGCGGCGCCAGATCGTCCACAATGGGGCCCTGTTCGCCAAGCGGGCCATTGAAGAGCCCGAGGCGGTCACCGAAGAGTTGCTGGCCGGGGTCCGCGCCTTCCTGGGGGACGACTTCGACATCGCCAAACACTTCACCCCCCGCTATCGGCCCTGGCGCCAGCGCGTCGCCTTCATCCCCGGCGGCGACCTATTCCAGGGCATAGCGTCGGGCAAGGCCTCCATCGTCACCGACGAGATCGACCGGTTCACGGAGAAGGGCATCCTGCTCAAGTCAGGCCAGGAGCTGGAAGCCGACATCATCGTCACGGCCACCGGCTTTGAGCTTTGCGTCCTGGGGGACATCGACTTTGTCATCGACGGCCAGCCGTTGAACTTTGGCGACTCCGTCACCTATCGCGGCATGATGTTCACCGGCGTGCCCAACCTGGTCTGGGTGTTCGGCTACTTCCGCGCCAGCTGGACCCTGCGGGCCGACATGGTGGCCGACTTCGTGATGCGCCTGCTGCGCCAGATGGAGGCCAAGGGCTCAAGTCGGGTGGAGGTGGCTCTGCGGCCGCAGGACCAGGACATGACCCTCGGACCCTGGATCGATCCGGAGAACTTCAACCCCGGCTACCTCACCCGCGACATGCACCTGCTGCCCAAGAGCGGTGACAAGACCGAGTGGCGCCACAGCCAGGACTACATCAACGAGCGCGACGAATTCCCGCTGATCGATCTCGACGACAAGGCCTTCGTCTACAAATAGGTCGTCAGCCCGAGTTCCGCAGCCCCGCCGCCACGCCATTGATGGTCAGGTGGATGCCCTCGCGCACCTCGGGCGTATCGTCACCGGACCGGCGGCGACCGATCAGTTCGATCTGCAGGTGGTTGAGCGGATCGATATAGGGCAGGCGCGCGCGGATGATGGCGGCCAGGTCGGGGTTGGTCTCCAGCAGGGCGCTCTGGCCGGTGATGGAGAGAAGGGCATCGGTGGTGCGTTCCCACTCGCTGCTGATCTGACCGAAGATGGATGTCGCCAGGGCGCGATCCTCCACCAGTCCAGAATAGCGTCGGGCAATAGCGATATCGGCCTTGGCCAGCACCATCTCCATATTGGCCAGGGTGGTGGCGAAGTAGGGCCAGGTCTGGTGCAGTTCCTGGAGTTGTTCCGGCGGCAGGCCCGCGGCGGCCACCGCCGAGCCGAAGCCGTACCAGCCCGGCAGCATGACCCGGGCCTGGGACCAGGAGAACACCCAAGGGATGGCCCTCAGTCCCTCAATGGTGCGGGTCGCCTGGCGTGAGGTGGGCCGGCTGCCGATGTTCAGGTCCGCGATCTCGGCGATCGGGGTGGCGGCGAAGAAGTAGTCGGCAAAGCCCTTGGTCTCGTAGACCAGGGCGCGATAGGCAGCGAAGCTGGCCGCAGACAGTTTCTCCATGATCTCGCGGTGTGCGGCCCGGGCTGACACATCGCGCTTGCGCAGGGAGGCCAGCACCACCCCGGCGGTGAGGGTCTCCAGGCTCTGGCGGGCCAGTTGGGGATCGGCATATTTGTTGGCCACCACCTCGCCCTGTTCCGTGATCCGGATGTGGCCATTCACCGTGCCGGCCGGCTGCGCCAGCAGGGCCTCGAAGCTGGACCCACCGCCGCGTCCCACCGTGCCGCCCCGGCCGTGAAACAGTTGCAGGGACAGACCGGCCGCCCGCGTCGCCTCCACCAGGGCGGTGGAGGTCTGGTGCAGGGTCCAGGTGGAGGTGAGGTAGCTGCCGTCCTTGTTGCTGTCGGAGTAGCCGATCATCACCTCCTGCCGGCCTGTGGTGGCCAGGAGCTGGCGGACCAGAGGCAGGGCCAGGTAGCGGGTCATGGTGGCCGGGGCGTCGCGCAGATCGGCGATGGTCTCAAACAGTGGCTCTGCAAAGATCTGGGTGTGGGGCGGGTCGCCCGGCGTGAACAGGCCCACCTCCTTCAGCAGCAGGTAGACCTCCAGCAGGTCAGAGACCGAGGTGGTGTTGGAGACGATATAGGCCTTGATCGCCTCGGGCCCGTAGAGCCCCACGGCCTGGGCCGCGGCCTGAAGCACCGCGTACTCCCGGACGGCTTCGTCGCCATAGGTGGCATAGGGCGAGTAGAGCAGGCGTCCGTGAGAGAGCTCGCCGATCAGCAGGTCACAGCGCTGGGCCTCGGGCAGGGCCTCGTAGTCGGGGCAGACGCCGGCGACCTTCAGAAGCTCGGCGGCGACCCGGGCGTGGACCCCCGAGTTCTGGCGCATGTCCAGGGTCGCCAGGTGGAATCCGAAACAGTCCACCGTCCGGATCAGTTCGGGTAGGGCGCCCTCGGCAAACACCTTGCCATGCTGGGAGATCAGGCAGTCCAGCAGCACCTGCAGGTCGGCCTTCAGGGCCTCTGGGCTCAGATAGGGGTCGCCCGTGAACGGGGTCAGGTGGACCGTGCTACCCGTCAAAGCCGGATAGGCTGCCGCCAGGCGCGCATAGACCCCTGTCAGGGCCCGGCGATAGGGCTCATCGGCCCGGCTGAGGGAGGTGTCGGGGGAGCGGTCGGCCAGGGCCTGCAACTCCGGCGTGGTCTGGGCCAGAGTGCCGGAGATGGAGAGTTCGGCACCAAGGGCGTTGATCTGGGTCAAATAATGATCCAAGGCCGCGCGGGATTGCCGCGCGAAGGCGTGGCGCATGACCTCGGCAGTGACGAAGGGATTGCCGTCACGATCGCCGCCGACCCAGGATCCGATCCTGAGGAAGCTGGGCAGGTCGACCCCTGGCAAAAGGTCGCGCCAATGAGCATAGAGCTTGGGCAACTCCGACAGAAAGCTGCGCTCGAAATAGGAGATGGCGTTCTCGATCTCGTCGGTGACCCCCAGCTTGACGCCGCGCAGCAGCCGGGTGCGCCAGATGATGGCGATCTGGCGGACCAGCTCTCGCTCAACCGCCTCCCGCGCCGGAGATTCGATGGGGTCGTGGGCGTCCAGGGCCGCGATGATGGCCCCGGCCCGATCCAGCAGACTCTTGCGTCGCACCTCGCTGGGGTGAGCGGTGATGACCGGGGCGATTAAGGCATCGGCCAACAGGCCGGCCACGGCCTCAGACCCGATCCCGGCCGCGGCCAGACTGCCCATGGCCCCGGCCAAGGTGTCGAGCCCGCCCTCTCGGCTTCGCCGCCGCTGGACCTGATCCTCGGCGATGTTGGTGATTTGCAGGAAGCAGGCGAAGGAATGGGCAAAACGCACCGCGTCGGGCAGGGACAACCGGCTCAGCCGGGTCCCGACCCCCTGAGGGTCCATGTCGGGGCCGCCACGGTGCAGGGCGACCGAGGCCTGCCGAATGGCCTCGATCTCATCGAAGACCGCCTGCCCGTCTTCGGCGCGGATCACATCCCCCAGGATGCGCCCCAGAAATCGCACCGTGGCGCGCAACTCTATGGGCAGGGATTGGGGCATGGGCGACCTCGTGCTGGGTCGCTTATGGTGCCGCTATCGCGTCCTAGGCAACCCCTCGCGCCGGGTTAGTCGATCAGACGTTGGACCGTCCCTGAAAGCACGTTCTGTGCGTCCTCCGGTGACAGGTTCTGTTCTCGGCGCAGGCGCGACCAGGCTTCGAAGCTCAGCAACAGGTCCAGCGCCTCCAAGGTCGGGCGGTCCAGGGCGTCGCCCACGACGCGCTCGAGGATTTCCCGCAGGGCAACTACCAGCCGATTGGTTTCCGATCCCAGAAACTTCGACCGGTGACGCAGGGCGTCGGAGGCGCGGCGATAGGGACTGATCTTTTCAAACACCCCGGCCCGACGTGCCACCAGCTCCAGCACCCGACCGCGCCAGTCGGTGGCGACAAAGGGACTGTCGGAGACGGCGCGAACCTCCACTGAAATGACCTCGCTCATCTCGCTAAAGAGGCCGTCCATGTCGCTGAAATGCCGAAAGACGGTGCGCAGTCCCACGTCGGCGCGGGCTGCCACCTGCTCGGCATTGGGGATCAGTTCGCCGTCCTTCACGATCTCCAGCATGGCCGCGACGATCCGGGCGCGATTGTCCTCGCCCCGCCGCCGCCGACCGTCGGCGGGGAGATCGGTGTCGGACTCTACCAGGGCGAGGCTCGGGGTCATCACGCTCAATCTATTCACCCCAAGTCGTCGCCAGAGGACTATCTGCCTGGACCACCGGTCTGATCTTCCTGCGAGTCCGTAGGACCGCAAACCTGAGATCTAGATCGACCCACCTGCCGAAGCCAGGGGTCAGGCGAAAAGCGCCAGGCATCCAGTGCTCGCCAGAGCCAAATCGACCCGGGTCCGGGCAGCGGCGTCCAGGTCTGCCCGCGACTGACGCAACCACTGCAGACACTTGGCCTGGTAGGGGAAGGGTTGCTGGGTCCAGTCCTGACCCTCCACCACCGCCTCGACTTCCGAAGCTCCAGCCATTACCGCCTTGGCGTTGGCCAGCATCACCGGCGGGTAGACCCGGCCGATCTCGGTCAGCAGGGCGATCAGGGTCGGGGGCAGGGCGTCAGTGGAGATCCAGTCACCGGCTGTGGGCTCAAGGCCCGACATGTCCTCCATCATCCCCACCCAGGCGGTCACCCGAGGGGCGGTCTTCAGGGTCAGGGCCATGGGGGTCGGGTCGAACTCCGCCAGCTGGGTGAGTTGACCAAACACGGCAAAGTCGCAGGCGGCAGGGCGGTGACCCAGCAGATAGGGCTGGTGTCTCAGGTGGGCGTCAAAGGCCTGCAGGAACCGCACATAGGCCGCCTCGATGACCGGGCCCGTCACGGCGTTGGATCCGACATAGCGCAGGCGGGGAATCTGCCGGTCGGCGAACATCTTGCCCCGCGCCGCCAGGTCTGCGTCAGGGACACTATAGCCGCGCCAGCAGGGCAGGATGGCAGAGGCCTTGGCGATGTCCTCGGCATAGGCCCAGCGATAGTGGAACATCGCCTTGGTTAGCCACTCGTCGGCATAGTCCTCGATCAGCTCATCGAGGAAGGCCAGGGCTGGGTCGGTCGGTATGACGCTGCGACCCTCGTGCTCCCGCTCCAGGCGGCGGATGATCGGAGTGGAGTCGGTCACCGCCTGCAGGGTCCCGCCCTCATCGGGAAAATAGAAGGTCGGTAGCAGTTGGACCCTCGGCTGCGGCATGGCGGCCTGGGCTGACGACCCGGAGATCAGGAAGCGGTAGGCTAGGTGCCGATAGCGCAGAACCGACAGCATCTTGCGGGTATAGGGCGATCCGGGCGCGCCGGAGAGGGTGATGGGGGGGCTCATCGCGGCGGCTCCTCAGCGAAAGGTGTTCAAGCGGTTGGAATAGGTGATGGCCGTCGAACCGGCCGGCAGACTCATCAGGTCGCCATCATGGCCGACCCTGATCGGGCCGGAATAGATCTTTCGCGAGTTTCCCAGGAACGGACCCTCCAGAGCCCGGACCGGGAGGGGTGGGATGATGTGAGTGAAGAGCAGGGACTTCACCCCGGCCCGCTGGGCGATGCCGGCCACCTGTTCGGGTGTCGTATGATAGGTCAGGATGTCGTTGAAAATGGCGGCCAGATTGGTCCGGCCTTGGGCGACGGCGGCCTGGCGTTGCAGGGCCACCAGGTTTGGAGCCAGGCCCTCATGCACCAGAAGGTCAACCCCCTTGGCGGCGGCCTCCAGCCGTGGGGAGGCAGCGGTGTCACCGCTGATCACTGCGGTCCTGCCCTTATAGACAAAGAGGTAGCCGACCGCTGGCTCCACAGGATTGTGGTGCACGGGGAAGGCGATCACCTTCAGGTCCGGCTCATCGATAAGGGTCACATTGGCAAGGTCGGGGCGGGCCTCGAAGGGGTGTGGCGTGCCACCAAATCCAGAGGGCGGGACCACCTTAGGGCCGTGGTGGGCGATGCGGTAGCCGCTATCGAGCCGATAGGCTGACTGGAACCCGGCCACCACCTCATCGACTCCGGTGGGGCCGTAGATCGGCAGCGGACTGGCATTGGCTCCACCCGCCCAGTGCTGCAGCATCAGCTCGCCCAATCCGTCGATGTGGTCGGAATGGAAGTGGGTCAGGAAGACGGCACTGACCTGGGCTGGCGGCAGGTTCATCAGGGAGAGGTTCTTGGTCCCACCAGCCCCCGCATCCACCACAAACAGCCGCTTGCCGGCCAGGACCACGGTGCAGGGTCCGGCGCGGGTAGGGTCGGGCATAGGCGATCCGGACCCGCAGAGCCCCACATGCAGACCATCGGGCAGGTCGGCAAAGGGCTCGCGGCCCATGGCCTTAAGATAGATCTTGCCCATGGCCGCCGTGGCCAACTGACCTCGCGCCACCCAGGCTCCGGCCAGGGCGACCAGTAGGGTCGCGGTCACGATCAGGGCGAGGGTTCGAAAGGACTTCATCTACGGGCTCCCTACGTTTTCGCGGTCCCGGACTTGACCGCAAGATATAATGGCACTCATATTGCCACTAGTTTCAACCCAAGGCCAGGGCCATCTGGCGAAGGATCAGGCGATGCAGGTTCTCAGGACCCCGGACGAACGATTTTCCGGGCTCACCGATTGGCCCTTTGCGCCCCACTATCAACAGATCACGGACGCCGACGGCACCACCCTTCGTCTGCACTATGTGGATGAAGGTCCTCGAGACGGGGCCGTCGTCCTGCTGATGCACGGCGAGCCTTCCTGGGCCTATCTCTACCGCAAGATCATCGCCGACCTGGTGTCTAAGGGCCACCGGGTGATCGCGCCCGACCTGATCGGATTTGGCCGCTCCGACAAGCCGTCCCTGCGCACCGACTATACCTATGAGCGGCACGTCGCCTGGATGAGCGCCTGGCTGACCGGGCTGGACCTGCAGGAGGTGACCCTGTTCTGCCAGGACTGGGGCGGCCTGATAGGCCTGCGGCTGGTGGCCGCCTTCCCCGACCGCTTTGCCGGACTGGTGATCGCCAATACTGGCCTGCCGACGGGGTCGGGCATGAGTGAGGGCTTCAAGTCCTGGCTGGAGTTCAGCCAGAGCGTGCCGCAGATGCCGATCGGCATGATCCTCAATATGGGCACGGGACGCGACCTGACCCTGGCCGAGATCGCCGCCTATGATGCGCCGTTCCCCGATGAGACCTATAAGGAGGGGGCGCGTCAGTTTCCGACCCTGGTGCCGGTGACGCCTGAGCACGCCTCGGTGGCGGAGAATCAGGCGGCCTGGAAGGTGCTGGAGGCCTTCCACAAGCCCGTCGTCACCGCCTTCAGCGACGGCGATCCCGTCAGCAAGGGCGGCGACCTGGTGATGCAGGCCCGCATTCCCGGCACCAAGGGCCAGCCCCACGTCACCACCCAGGGCGGCCATTTCCTGCAGGAGGACTGCCCCGACGCCCTGTCGGCCATCCTCGACACCATGATCCGTAGCCGGACCTGAGGGAGTTCCCCATGAACGTCGTCAACGCCGTCCGGCCGCCCATACCCCAGGCCATGGAATTCTTCGGTGCGCCGGAGGATGGCCCCTTCGTGATGGTCAATCTGCTGCGGTTCAAGCCCAAGGCCGAATATGCCGATGGCAGCGATGCCCACCTCACCGGCCGCGAAGCCTATGCCCGCTATGGCGTGGAGGTAGCAAAGCTGGTGACGCAGTTGGGCGGCCGCATCCACTACAGCGGCGAGGTCACCGGTCTGATGATCGGCGAGGTGGAGGAGCTTTGGGACATGGTGGCCCTGGCCGAGTACCCCTCCCTGGCCGCCTTCCGCGAGATGGCCATGTCGCCGGCCATGCACGCCATCGAACACCACCGCACCGCCGGCCTGGCCGGCCAGCTCAACATCAAGACCAAGCCGGGGGGATAACTCGGGCGACGGATAGGGGCTGTCGTAACTGCACCTCGATGCCTTGCCTGATGGGTGGGCTTAAAGAAATTCCATCTATGGAATACCATGGCCCATAGTCTGGGACGTCGAAAATACCGATGAGTTCGGTGTCTGGTTCGTCGATCTGAGCGAAGGCGATCAGGATGCCGTCGACTTCGCGGTTGATCTGCTGATCGCTCAAGGGCCGAGCCTGCGATTTCCGCACTCATCGGGGATCGCTCAGTCGCGGTACCCGCACATGCGTGAGCTTAGGATTCAAAGTGGAGGTCGTCCGCTGCGTATCTTCTACGTGTTCGACCCACGTCGGTCGGCGATCCTGCTGATCGGCGGCGACAAAACCGGTGACGGTCGGTTCTATGAGCGGCTAATCCCAGTCGCAGACGCGCTCTACGACCTACACCTGAATGAATTTCGGCAGGAAGGACTGTTGAAATGAGCGGACATCGCCCGTTCTCCGATCTCAAGAAGGGCTGGAGCCCCGAACGTCTCGCCGCGAATGGTGCGCGCAAGACCAAGCTGATGATCGAATTGATCAGTCTGGAGCAACTCCGTGAGGGTCTCGGCCTCAGTCAGGAGGAGTTGGCAAACCTCATGGAGGTGCAGCAGCCGGCCATCTCGAAACTTGTCCGGCGCGCTGACATGAAGGTCAGTACCTTGCGCGATCTGATCGCAGCTATGGGTGGCGAACTGCACATCACAGCGACCTTCCCCGACCGCTCCGTCGAGATCGACAATTTCACGCCCGCGTCGGCGTCAGCGTGAGCTGCGGGTCCGGGGGCGATGGACCTGACTGAAATCGTTCACGCTGCGGCATCAATCGGTTCAAATCCCAATCGCCCAAGGATCCGGCGAATTTAGCTTTCGTATGTCCACAGGTTATGCTTCCGCACCCCCGCCCTGAGCCGCATCCCGGATGAGGCCGTCGATGAAGGCCCTGAATTCGGCGCTGAGGGAGATCGGGTTGACCGACCACCAGGCCACAAACCCCGGATTGGTGACGGTCCATTTCAAGGTGTTCAACTCGGCCTCAAACAGCTGCGTCGCCAGTGTGCCAGCGGTGTGCTGGTAGTAGAGCGTTTCAAAGATCCGCATGTAGCCGATGGCCATGAAGGCAAAGGACTGGCGCTCGTCCTCGTCGAGGATATCTGAGCCTGCCATGCCCAGCCGCCAAAGGCGCGCGACCTTCTGATCGCTGACAATCAGGGCGTTGACGGCATTGAAGCTGTCGGTGATGGCGTGGTGCGAGGTGGCCTTTAGCGCCTTGGTGTTCTGACGGATCTGGACGCCCACGAAGATCAGTGAGGCGAAGACGGCCACAGCCCCAAGGGCCTGCGAAAGGTCTGCAAGGTCGGCGAGGGTCATTGAAGTCATCATCTGTGATGGGCCACCCTACTCTCGCAAGGAACTGGCCTCTACCCTCGACGTGGGCGCAGGGCCAGGACCAGGAACACCAGAGCCAGGGTCACGAACGCCGGGCTGGCATAGTGTTCTGGCGGATGATGGCCGCTGACTGGCGGGGAGGGCACCCAGCCGTGCAGGCTCATCAGGCCGCGTTCGACGATGACCAGGGACAGGAACAGGGGCGTCAGGGTCTGATAGCGCAGGGCGACGGCCAGCAGACCCAGTCCGAAGGCCAGTTGGGTCGCGCCCTCCCAGCGAAAGATCCCGATCACCAGGTCGCGTCTATCACCCATGTCCAGGTTGGCGATCACACCGGCTCCGCCGTCTGGGAGGAAGCTGTGTATCAGACCTGGCACCAGGGACAGCACCGCGGCCAGTCCCAGAAACCAGACCGCACTGCGGGCACCGGTGTAATGCGCATTGGTGGAGGGCGGCAGGAAGCTCACGGCCTGCCGCTCAGTTGTCCCACAGGATGTATTCGTCGCCGGGCTTCTGGGGCACGCCGCCGGGCTTGTCGATCATGACCGCGCCCTGCAGCAGAGAGGGCCACATCGGCTTGGCGGTCTGGGCGTCCTGGCTCTTCAGTAGGGCCAGCATCGCCTTGACCTTCTCCGGCCGGGCGGCGGCCAGGTCGTGCTGCTCGGTGGGATCAGTGGCCAGGTCATAATAATCATTCTCATCTGACGCGACAAACCACAC
>JANPAO010000485.1:0-6888 GCA_031429955.1 Phenylobacterium sp.
ACCACAGAAAAGGGCCGCCCGGGTTTCCCTGGGCGGCCCTGATCTTGGGTGGTCGATTGGGGCGTGTGGGCCTATTCGACGATCTTGGCCACGACGCCGGCACCGACGGTGCGGCCGCCTTCGCGGATGGCGAAGCGCAGGCCCTGGTCCATGGCGATCGGGGTGATCAGCTCCACGTCCAACTCAGCATTGTCGCCCGGCATGATCATTTCCACGCCTTCCTTCAGCTTGATGATCCCGGTCACATCGGTGGTCCGGAAATAGAACTGAGGACGGTAGTTGGTGAAGAACGGGGTGTGACGGCCGCCCTCCTCCTTGGTCAGGATATAGGCCTCGGCCACAAACTTGGTGTGCGGGGTGATCGAGCCGGGCTTGCAGAGAACCTGGCCGCGCTCAACATCCTCACGCTTGGTGCCCCGCAGCAGCACACCGACATTGTCGCCAGCCTGGCCCTGGTCCAGCAGCTTGCGGAACATTTCCACGCCCGTGCAGATGGTCTTCTGAACCGGACGGATGCCGACAATCTCGACTTCCTCGCCAACCTTGACGATGCCCTTTTCAATACGACCGGTCACCACCGTGCCACGGCCAGAGATCGAGAACACGTCTTCCACCGGCATCAGGAACGGAAGGTCCACAGGACGCTCCGGCTGAGGGATGTACTCATCGACGGTCTTCATCAGCGCCAGGATCGACTGCTCACCGATCTTCGGATCGCCGCCGTCAATGGCCACCTTGGCCGAACCCATGGTGATCGGAATGTCATCGCCCGGGAAGTTGTAGGACGACAGGAGCTCACGCACCTCCATCTCCACCAGTTCCAGCAGCTCAGAGTCGTCCACCAGGTCGACCTTGTTCATATAGACCACCAGGGCCGGCACACCCACCTGACGGGCCAGCAGGATGTGCTCCCGGGTCTGGGGCATCGGGCCGTCAGCGGCCGAAACCACCAGGATCGCCCCGTCCATCTGGGCCGCACCGGTGATCATGTTCTTCACATAGTCAGCGTGGCCAGGGCAGTCGACGTGGGCATAGTGACGGTTGGCCGTCTCATATTCCACGTGGGCGGTATTGATCGTGATCCCGCGGGCCTTTTCTTCCGGGGCCGCGTCGATGTCGGCATAGGCCATCGCCTTGGCACCACCAGCCTTGGCCAGCGTAATCGTGATCGCAGCCGTCAACGTCGTCTTGCCATGGTCAACGTGACCAATCGTGCCGATGTTGCAGTGCGGCTTATTGCGTTCGAACTTTTCTTTAGCCATTTCAAGCTCCAGCCCTGTCCGGGCTCGTCCTCTAAACTAGGGTTGGGGTTAAGCGAATTTCTTGATGACTTCGTCTGCCACGGCCTGCGGCACTGTCTCATAGTGGTCGTAGGTCATGGAGAAGTTGGCGCGGCCCTGCGAGAAGGAGCGCAGGGTGTTGATGTAACCAAACATGTTGGCCAGCGGCACGAAGGCGGTCACCACCTGCGCGTTGCCGCGGGTTTCGGTGCCCTGGATCTGACCACGGCGGCTGTTCAGGTCACCGATGACGTCGCCCATATACTCGTCAGGCGTCACCACCTCGACCTTCATCACCGGCTCGAGAAGCTTGGGCGCACCCTTTTCGCGAAGTTCGCGGAAAGCGGCGCGGGCGGCGATTTCGAAGGCCAGGACCGAACTGTCGACGTCGTGGTAGTTGCCGTCATACAGAGTGGCCTTGAAGTCGATCAGCGGGAAGCCGGCCAGCAGGCCATTTTCCTTGGAGGTGTCGAGACCCTTCTGAACGCCAGGAATGAATTCCTTGGGGATCGAGCCACCGACCACGGTGTTTTCGAAGACAAAGCCCGAGCCGGGTTCGCCCGGCTCGAAGATGATCTTGACGCGGGCGAACTGGCCCGTACCGCCGGTCTGCTTCTTGTGGGTGTAGTCGATGTCGGCCCGGCGGCCGAGACTCTCACGATAGGCCACCTGCGGCGCACCGATATTGGCTTCCACCTTATAGGTGCGCTTGAGGATATCGACCTTGATGTCGAGGTGTAGTTCACCCATGCCACGCATGATCGTCTGGCCCGACTCCTGGTCCGTCTGGACGGTGAAGGAAGGGTCTTCCGACACCATCTTGGCCAGGGCCACGCCCAGCTTTTCCTGGTCGGCCTTGGACTTGGGCTCAATGGCGATCTCGATCACTGGAGCCGGGAAGTCCATCTTCTCCAGGATCACCGGAGACTTCAGAGGATCGCAGAGGGTGTCCCCGGTGCGGGTGTCCTTGAGGCCGGCAAGCGCGATGATGTCACCGGCATAGGCTTCCTTGATGTCCTCGCGGTTGTTGGAGTGCATCAGCAGCATGCGACCGACGCGTTCCTTTTTGTCACGGGTCGAGTTCAGCAGGCCCAAGCTGGTTTCCAGCTTGCCGGAATAAATGCGGCAGAAGGTCAGCGAGCCAACGAAGGGGTCGTCCATGATCTTGAAGGCCAGCACCGACAGTGGCTCATCGTCGGAGGCCAGGCGAACGACCGGCTCTTCGGTCTTGAAGTCGATGCCAGGGGTCGGTGGGATGTCCACCGGCGAGGGCAGATAGTCTACCACGGCGTCGAGCAGCGGCTGGACGCCCTTGTTCTTGAAGGCCGAGCCGGCGAGGATCGGATAGAAGGCGCCGGTGAGAACGGCCTTACGCAAGCACTTCTTGATCACCTCGACCGAGGGCTCTTCGCCGCCGAGATAGGCCTCCATCGCCTCGTCATCGAGTTCGACGGCGTTCTCGATCAGATAGTGACGAGCCTCCTCGGCCTTGGTCAGCATGTCGGCGGGGATTTCTTCGTCGTGATAGTTCGCCCCCAGGCCGTCATTTTCCCAAACCACGGCCTTCATGCGGACGAGATCGACGATGCCCTTCAACGAGGCTTCCGAACCGATCGGCAGTTGGATCGGCACGGCCTTCACGCCCAGGCGATCGCGGATCGTCTTGAGGCACATTTCGAAGTCAGCGCCGATCTTGTCCATCTTGTTGACGAACACGATGCGCGGAACATTGTAGCGGTCGGCCTGGCGCCAGACCGTTTCGGTCTGGGGCTCCACGCCCTGGTTGCCGTCCAGCACGGCCACGGCGCCGTCGAGCACGCGCAGCGAGCGTTCGACTTCGATGGTGAAGTCCACGTGGCCGGGGGTGTCGATGATGTTCAGCCGGTGACCGTTCCAGATGGCGGTGGTCGCAGCAGAGGTGATGGTGATCCCACGCTCCTGCTCCTGCTCCATCCAGTCCATGGTGGCAGCGCCGTCGTGAACCTCACCGATCTTATGGCTCTTGCCGGTATAGTAGAGGATGCGCTCCGTCGTCGTCGTCTTGCCCGCATCGATGTGGGCCATGATGCCGAAGTTGCGGTAGTCTTGGATTTTGGGGGCGCGGGCCATTGCGGATAGCTCTGCTGGAAAGGGCGTTCGGGATAGGCTGAACGAACAGCGCGGGCGGTTTAACTCAAACCGCCCGCGCCGAAAAGGGATGGTTCGTGCTGGTTACCAGCGGTAGTGCGAGAAGGCCCGGTTGGCTTCGGCCATCTTGTGGGTGTCTTCACGCTTCTTGACGGCTGAACCCCGGTTGGAGGAGGCGTCCAGCAGTTCGCCGGCCAGCTTCTCGGTCATGGTGTTCTCACCGCGCTTGCGCGCCGCAGTCACCAGCCAACGGATGGCCAGAGCCTTGCGGCGATCAGGACGGACTTCAACGGGCACCTGATAGGTGGCACCGCCGACCCGACGGGAGCGGACTTCGATGCCAGGTGCCACGTTTTCCAACGCGGAGTGGAAGGTTTCCAGGGGACCCTGGTCCTTACGCTTGGCTTCCAGGATGTCGAAGGCACCGTAGAGGATATTCTCGGCGACGGCTTTCTTGCCTTCGTACATCACGTAATTCATGAACTTGGTGACCGTCAGGTCCCCGAACTTGGGATCGGGCAGGACTTGACGTTTCTCGGCGCGACGGCGGCGGGACATTCTTCTTTTCCTTACTTAGGACGCTTGGCGCCGTAGAGCGAACGACGCTGCTTGCGATCCTTCACCCCTTGGGTGTCGAGCACGCCGCGCAGGATATGATAACGGACGCCCGGAAGGTCCTTCACCCGGCCACCGCGGATGAGCACGACGGAGTGCTCCTGCAGATTGTGGCCTTCACCGGGGATGTAGCACACCGCCTCGATGCCGGTGGTCAGACGCACCTTGGCGACCTTACGAAGCGCGGAGTTCGGCTTCTTGGGGGTCGTCGTATAGACGCGGGTGCAAACGCCACGGCGCTGGGGGCAGCCCTTGTGGGCCGGCACCTTGTTGCGCACCGGCTTGTTCTGCCGAGGCTTGCGGATGAGCTGATTGACTGTTGGCATCTATTCTCTGCTCTGGAGGCGTGTGCCGTTTGGCCGTAGCGCCTCAGTTGGGGTCCGTGGTCTAGGTTTTCGAATCCGGCTCGTTGAACGCAGAAACTCGCCGGCGCGCATTGGTTCGCGTTCCGGCGGGCCTGGCTGTCCGTTTCGGGACTTGCCGTTCAACGGGGCGACAGGAAGAATCCCCGGCCTCGAAAGGAGCGCGGTTCATACTCGCCAAGGCCCTGCTCGTCAACGTTTGCGACAGCCATCGCCGTTCGGCGGCCCAGCGCCCTGTTTCGGACATGAATTCGCCCCCTCCCACGGCTCCCAATGGCGCAGGAGACGCGGGGGAATCGGCGGTGACACAGAGACGACGCCGCACGCTTGTCGCGATCACCGCCGTCTCAGTACTCGGCCATGCGGCGGTTTTCGCCATCCTTACGACCGGGCATCGATCGACGGCGCAGTATGAATCCTCACCGGTCTTCGAGGTCACCATGGCACCTCGCCTCGTTCCGACGCGTGCGGCCCCCGTGCAGCCGCGGCAACAACTGAAGCCAAGACCCTCTCGATCGCGGCCCGATGACCTGAACGTGGCACCGTTGGTGGTGCCACAAGCGCCGGAGCCGGCCTTCCCCTCGCCCACACCTCCAAGCCTGAAACCGCAGCTATCGGCGACACTCCGACGCAGTCTCGGGTGCGCCAACATCAGCAGTGCCGGGCTGTCCCAGGCAGAACGTGACCGATGCCTGGAGCGCCTGGGTCAGGGGGCCAGGGACAGCGCCTTCCTGACGCCAGGCCTCAGCCGGGAAAAACAGGCGCTTTTGGATCAGGCTGCCGCCAAGCGTAAGCTCTACCGCGACTACCGGAACGGCCAGATTCCACCAGGCCTCTCCACCTCGGACGCCGCAGGTGGTCTCACCGGCCTGGGCGGCACAGGCCATGCCACCACGGTGCCGTTCTAATCAGGGCCTTTGAGCAGATAGCAAAGCGGCCCGGGATCGCTCCCGGGCCGTTCGCAAATCCGTCCGTCAGACTCCGTAGGGCCTAGCCGTCGACCTTCTCGGCTTCCGCCTCCACCGCGATAACCTCAGGCAAGGGCTCCATCGCCTCTTCGCGGCTGGCCGAGAGGGCCTCGTCGCGCTTTGTGGCAATGCGTTGCAGGTTGCGCAGGTACGAGCCCGTACCCGCCGGAATAAGGCGGCCCACGATCACGTTCTCCTTCAGACCTTCGAGGGTGTCGGTCTTGCCCTGGACTGAGGCTTCCGTCAGCACGCGGGTGGTCTCCTGGAAGGAAGCCGCCGAGATGAAGCTGCGGGTCTGCAGCGAGGCCTTGGTGATCCCCAGCAGAACCGGCTGGGTGATCGCCGGGCGACCGCCGCGGGCCTGAGCCTTGGCGTTCTCCTCATTGACGTCAGTCATGTCCAGGTGATCGCCCTTAAGCAGGCCGGTGTCACCGGGCTCCAGGATCTCGCCCTTCTGCAGCATCTGACGCACGATGGTCTCGATGTGCTTGTCATTGATGGGCACGCCCTGCAGTCGGTAGACCTCCTGAATCTCATCCACCAGGAACTCGGCCAGGGCCTCGATCCCCAGGATGCGCAGGATGTCGTGCGGATCGGGATTGCCGTCGATCAGGTACTCGCCCCGACGGATCACGTCACCGTCGTGGACGGCGATATGCTTGCCCTTGGGGATCAGGAACTCGACCGCTTCACCGCCATCTTCCGGGGTGATCTTGATGCGGCGCTTGTTCTTGTAGTCGCGACCAAATTCCACGCG
This sequence comes from Phenylobacterium sp., assembly GCA_031429955.1. Classification (GTDB taxonomy): domain Bacteria; phylum Pseudomonadota; class Alphaproteobacteria; order Caulobacterales; family Caulobacteraceae; genus Phenylobacterium. The sequence continues at coordinate 6,110 of JANPAO010000485.1, forward strand.
ACCGTCCATCTCGGCGATGACAGCACAGTCCTTCGGTCGGCGGGCTTCGAAGAGCTCGGCAACGCGGGGCAGACCGCCGGTGATGTCCCGGGTCTTGGCGCTTTCGGTCGACATACGCGCCAGAACCTCGCCCGGACGGATCTCGTCACCGTCGCCGACGGAGAGAATGGCCCCCACCGGCAGCAGGTAGCGGGCCTCACCGCCATTGGAGATCCGCATATAGGCACCATCGGCATCCAGGACTGCCATGGCCGGGCGCAGGTCAGAGCCCTTGGTGGAGGTCCGCCAGTCGATGACGACGCGGTTGGAAATCCCGGTGGCTTCATCGGCTTCTTCGCGAACGGAGAAGTTTTCCACCAGGTCTTCAAAGCGAACCTTGCCGCCAACCTCGGTGATGATCGGGGTTGAGTAGGGGTCCCACTCGGCCAGGCGCTGGCCGCGCTTGACCTTCTCACCGTCACGAACCTTCAGGCGCGCGCCATAGGGCGGCTTGTAGGTTTCGCGATCCTTGCCATCCACCTGAACACTCATCTGCAGGTTCCGCGACAGGCAGATCAGTTCGCCGTCAGGGGCGATAACGGTATTGCCCCCCGCCAGCTTCACAGTGCCGGTGTTGGTGCTCTCATAGAAGGACTGCTCAGCCACCTGGGCGGTGCCGCCGATGTGGAAGGTCCGCATCGTCAACTGGGTGCCGGGTTCACCGATGGACTGGGCGGCGATGACGCCAACAGCTTCACCCATGTTCACGGGCGTGCCGCGGGCCAGGTCGCGACCATAGC
>JANPAO010000486.1:0-9330 GCA_031429955.1 Phenylobacterium sp.
AGCTGCGAGCGGTCGATCAAGCCGGGTGGTGACGCGGGCGGCGGCTGTCGTTAACCTTCGCCGCGAGCATGAACGCCCAGACCCCCCTCCCGCCCGACTCCGCCGGTGCCACCCCGGTCATGGTCCAGTTCTTCGAGGCCAAGGCCCGCCAGCCTGACGCCTTGGTCTTCTTCCGCATGGGGGATTTCTACGAGCTGTTCTTTGAGGACGCCGAGAAGGCCGCAGCGGCCCTTGGCATCACCCTGACGGCCCGAGGCAATCACGGCGGTGCACCGATCCCCATGTGTGGCGTGCCGGTCCATGCCGCCGAGGCCTATCTGGCCAAGCTGATCCGCTCGGGCTTCAAGGTCGCCGTCTGCGAGCAGATGGAGGACCCTGCCGAGGCCCGCAAGCGGGGCTCCAAGTCCATCGTCCGCCGCGACGTGGTCCGGGTGGTGACACCAGGCACCCTGACCGAAGATGGCCTGCTGGACGCCCGAGGTGCCAATCGCCTGGCCGCCATCGCGCTGCGGGCCGGCGCTGCGGCTGTGGCCAGTGTCGAGCTTTCCACCGGCGAGGTGGAGTGCTGGGCCGTCACCCGGGAAAACCTGGGATCGGCCCTGGCGGCCCTGGGTCCCTCAGAGATCCTGGTCCCGGACCGGCTGTTTGCCGATGAGGGTCTCAACACCCTGCTGCGCGGCGTGGGGGGTCTGGTCCAGCCCATGGCCTCGGCCCTGTCGGAACCGGCCGGCGCCGAGGCGCGGTTGAAGCGCCTCTATGGCGTGGAGACCCTGGATGGGTTCGGGACCTTGTCGGGGGCGGAGATTTCCGCGCTCGGCCTGATCGCCGCCCATCTGGAAACCACCCAGGCTGGACGCCTGCCGGCCCTGACCGCGCCCCGGCGGGCCGGTGAGTCCGATGTCATGTCCATCGACCCGGCCACCCGAACCAGCCTGGAGATCGAAAAGAGCCTGTCGGGCAGCCGTGAAGGTTCCTTGCTTGGGGCCATCGACCGCACCATCACCGCCCCCGGTGCTCGGATGCTGGCCGCCCGCCTGGCCCGTCCCCTGCTGGACCCCGCCGCCATCGAGGTTCGCCTCGACGCCGTGGGCTGGTTCGTCGCTCACCGATCCTTGCGTCAGCGCCTGCGGGAGGAGTTGAAGGGCCTGGGCGACATGGCTCGCGCCCTGTCGCGCCTGGCCCTGGGGCGCGGCGGGCCCCGGGACCTGGGCTGCCTGCGGGATGGTCTCGCCCGCGGTGAGGCCATTGCCGGCCTGTTTGCAGGCGCCCGCCCACCCCTGGACGGCCCGCCCCCCGCCGAGGTCCTGGGTGCCCTGGCGGGGCTTCACGCCGCCGACCACTTTGAGCTGGGGGCCTTTCGCCAGATGCTGGAGACGGGTCTTGGGACCGACCTTCCGGCCCAGGCCCGCGATGGCGGCTTTGTCGCCCCCGGCGTCCGCCCGGAACTGGACCAGGCCCGCGCCCTGCGTGACGACAGCCGCCGGGTGATCCTGACCCTGGAAGCCCAGCTCGCCGCCGACAGTGGCGTGGCCCTGAAGATCCGGCACAATGCGGTGCTGGGCTATTTCGTCGAGACCACCGCCAAAGCCGCTGAGCCCCTGATGGCCCCGCCGCTGAACGCCACCTTCATTCACCGGCAGACCCTGGCCAACCAGGTGCGTTTCACCACCGTGGACCTGGCCGAGCTGGACGCCAAGATCGCACAGGCCGCCGAGCGGGCCCTGGCCATGGAGGTGGCTACCTTCGAGGCCTGGCGGGAGGCCGCCATCGTTGTGGCCGCCGCCATCCAGGCCGCCGCCCAGGGCGCGGCCCAGCTTGATGTCGCCGCCGGACTGGCTGAATGGGCGCAGGATGTCGGTGGCGCGCGGCCTACCCTGGACCGGTCCACGGCCTTTGAGGCGGTGGCTGCCCGCCATCCGGTGGTGGAGGCCGCCGTCAAGCGGGCCGGCCAGGCCTTTACCGCCAACGATTGCCGCCTGGACGGTGCCGGGGCGGTGGGGCCACGCCTGGCCCTGGTCACCGGACCCAATATGGCCGGCAAGTCCACCTTTCTGCGACAGAATGCCCTGCTGGCGGTGTTGGCCCAGGCGGGCTGCTATGTGCCGGCCCAAAGCTTCAGGCTGGGAATCGTCGATCGGCTGTTCAGCCGGGTCGGGGCCGGTGATGACCTGGCGCGCGGACGCTCAACCTTCATGGCCGAGATGGTGGAAACCGCCGCCATCCTGACCCAGGCCACCCCGCGCTCCCTGGTGATCCTCGATGAGATCGGCCGGGGCACGGCCACCTATGACGGCCTGGCCATCGCCTGGGCCTGTGCTGAGGCCCTGCACGAGACCAACCGCTGTCGCGGACTGTTTGCCACCCACTATCACGAGCTGGCAGTGCTGGAGGGGCGGCTGGCCCACGTCGCCAACCTGTCCCTGAAGGCCAAGGAGTGGAACGGCGACCTGATCTTCCTGCACGAGGCCGGCCCCGGTCCCGCCGACCGCTCCTATGGGGTCCAGGTGGCCAAGCTGGCAGGCGTCCCTGCCCCCGTGGTGATCCGGGCCCGGGAGGTTCTGGAGCGCCTTGAACGCGAAACCGGGGCCCCGGCCCACCTCAACGACCTGCCGTTGTTTGCCGCCTCGGCACCGGACGTCGCCGAGCGCTCGGGGCCGAGCGCGGTGGACCAGGCCCTGGCCGACCTCGATCCCGACAGCATGAGCCCCCGCGAGGCCATGGCGGCGCTCTATCGGTTGAAGGCGCTTTAGCACCCGAACGGTGTCAGGGGGTTCGCCGCAGCCGCGATGCGGGCCTATATGACAGGTACGGTTCCTCAAGGTTTCCTCATGCCCCCACGTTTGCGCCCCACACGCCTGGAATATGTCGTCGACGGGGTCCGGCTGCGGGCCCAGCTGTCGGCGGTGGCCCTGGAGGCCGGGGGTGATACCGCCGAGCAACGTCGCGGCGCCCTGGAGATTCTGAAACAGGCGCTGTTTCGCGGCCGGATGATCGCCAAGGAGCGCCTGGAGAACGGGGCCGGCGGCATCGAGACCGCCCGGCTGCTGTCGGGTGTCACCGACGAGGTGGTCACCGCCCTCTATGACTTTACCACCGTCCACATCTTCCGGGCCCGCAACCCCACGGAGGGCGAGCGCCTGGCCCTGATGGCGGTGGGCGGTTACGGGCGCGGCACCCTGGCACCGTTCTCTGATCTCGATCTGCTGTTCCTGCGTCCCTACAAACAGACCGCCCATGCCGAGAGCGTCATCGAGTACATGCTCTATGCCCTGTGGGATCTGGGTTTCAAGGTGGGCCACGCCTCCCGCACGGTGGAGGAGTGCATCCGGCTCTCCAAGGAAGATTTCACCATCCGGACCTCCATCCTGGAGGCCCGGCGCCTGACCGGTGATGAGAAGCTGGCCGAGGACCTGACCCGGCGCTTTGCCGCCGAGGTGGTCAAGGGCACCGGTGCCCAATTCGTGGCTGCCAAGCTCAAGGAGCGCGACGAGCGCCATGACCGCGCCGGTGCCAGCCGCTACCTGGTGGAACCCAATGTGAAGGAGGGTAAGGGGGCCTTGCGGGACCTCAACACCCTATTCTGGATCGCTCAGTACCTGAACCCCTCGGCCCAGGCGCGCCATGACGGCATCGTCCACCTGGAGATGTTTGAGCGCCAGGAGGTGGCCGCCTTCCTGCGGGCCTTCGACTTCCTCTGGGCGGTGCGCGCCCACCTGCACTTTGCCACCGGCCGCCCCGAAGAGCGGCTGACCTTCGACCTGCAGCCGGAGATCGCCCGGCGGATGGGCTATGGCGATCGCGGCGATGCCCCGGCCGTCGAGCGCTTCATGCGGCGCTATTTCCTGATCGCCAAGGAGGTCGGGGCCTTGACTAGGGTCTTTGCCGCCAAGCTGGAGTCAGAACGGGTCAAGTCCCAGCCCAGGGGAATCTCGCGCCTCTTGCCAGGCCAGGGCCGGGCCCGCCGCAAGGCCCTGGACGCCGGCTTCCACGAAGAGGGGGGGCGCCTGAATATCGACGGCTCGGGGATCTTTGAGGCCGATCCGCTCAACCTGCTGCGTCTGTTTCGGCTGGCCGACCAGCGCGACCTGGACCTGCACCCCGATGCCTTCACCGCTGCCACCCGGTCCCTGTCCCTGATCACCTCCAAGACCCGGCGCGACCCCGAGGCGGCCAAGGTGCTGCTGGATATCCTGGCCCGCGGCCGCGACCCGCAGCGGACCCTGACCCTGATGAACGAGGCCGGCGTTCTGGGGCGCTTCCTGCCGGAGTTTGGCCGCATCGTCGCCCAGATGCAGTTCAACATGTACCACTCCTATACGGTCGATGAGCACACCCTGCGGGCCGTGGGTGTGATCGCGCAGATTGCGGCGGGCCGGTTTGCCGAGGACCACCCGCTCTCCACCGCCATCATGCCCCTGATCGACGATCGCGAAGCCCTCTTCCTGGCCATGCTGCTGCACGACACCGGCAAGGGCGGAGCTGGGGGCCAGGAAAAGGCCGGTGCCCGGGCCGCCCGCCAGGCCTGCGAACGCCTGGGCCAGGACCGCAAGCGGATCGAACTGGTGGCCTGGCTGGTGGAGCATCACCTGGTGATGAGCGACTACGCCCAGAAGCGCGATATCTCCGACCCACGCACCGTGGTGGACTTTGCCCGGATCGTGGAGACGCCCGAGCGCCTGCGCCTGCTGCTGGTGCTGACGGTGGCCGATATCCGCGCTGTGGGACCCGGCGTCTGGAACGGCTGGAAGGGCCAGCTTCTGCGGGAGCTCTATGCCGCCACTGAGGCTGTGTTCCGGGGCGGTCGCGGATCGGACGCCGCCGCCGCCGTCCGCCGCTATCACGAGAACGCGGCCTATGACGCCCGGATGCGGCTGGTGGCCACCGACCCTGAGGCGACGGCCTGGGCCCAGGCCATGGAGGACGCCTATTTCACCTCCTTTGCCGAGGCCGAGGTTCAGGGCCATGCCAAGCTCTCCCGCCGGGCGGCGGCCGGCGGCGCGGCGGCCGAGGGCCATATCCGGCCGGGCCTGAACGCCTCTGAGGTGGTGGTGGCCGCACCCGACCGACCGCGCCTGTTCGTGGACCTGGCTGAGGCGGTCACGGCGGCGGGTGCCAATGTGATGGGGGCTCGCGTCTTCACCTCCCGCGCCGGCCAGGCCCTGGACGTCTTCTATGTGCAGGACGTCACCGGCGCCGCCTATGGCTCCGACAACCCCAAGGCCCTGGGTCGCCTGGCCCAGGCGCTTGAGGCCGCAGCAAGGGGCGAACCCACCAAGGTCGAGGTCAAGCGTGTGTCGGACTTTGGTCGCGCCGCAGCCTTCTCCATCACCCCGACGGTCATGTTGGACAATGACGCATCGGAGGTTTCCACCGTGGTGGAGGCCTCGGGCCGCGACCGGCCAGGCCTGCTGGCGGCCCTGGCCCAGCCCATCTATGAGGCGGGGCTGTCGATCCTCTCGGCCCACATCGATGGCTATGGCGAACGGGCGGTGGATGCCTTCTATGTGGTGGATCAGGCGGGCGACAAGCTCACCGACCCCAAGGCCATGGCCAGCCTGAAGACCGACCTGATGGCCGCCCTGGACGAGGTCGAGGCCGCAGCCGCCCCCAAGAGCCGCGCCAATCTGCAGCGGGCCAGGGCCAGTATCGCGCGCTGAGTGCTTGACGGCCCGCGCGGCCCGCGCGCACAGAGCCCAGGTGAGTGATCTCGACCCGCCCTCGTCGCCGCCCCCCGCCAAGCCCAGCGGGATGATCCGCTCCTCCATGATCTATTCCGGCCTGACCCTGGTCAGTCGGTTCATGGGCCTGGCTCGAGACCTGGTGATCACCGCCCGCCTGGGGGGCGGCTCCAACATCGCCGCCGACGCCTATTATACGGCGCTGACCTTCCCCAACCTGTTCCGGCGGATCTTTGCCGAGGGGGCCTTTGCCGCAGCCTTTGTGCCCGACTATTCCCGCCGCCTGGCCAGCGATGGACGGGAGGCGGCCGATGCCTTCGCCGCCGACAGCCTGGCCACCCTGGCGGCGGCCACCGTGGCGGTGGTCATCGCCTGTCAGTTGGCGATGCCCTGGCTGATGATGGCCTATAGCCCCGGCTATATGAGCGATCCGGCCAAGTTCAAGCTGGCGGTCCTGCTGACCCAGATCACCATGCCCTACCTGACCTGCATCTCGATCGCCTCGCTGTTTGCCGGCATCCTGACGGCGCGGGGACGGTTTGTGATCTATGGCCTCTACCCGACCCTGCTCAATGTCGTGATGCTGGTGGCGGTGTTGCCCCAGAAAGACCCGACGGCGGCGGCCTATGCGGCCTCGGTGGGGGTGGTGATCGCCGGGGTCGGTCAGGCCGCCATCTGCTGGTGGGGTGCCCACCACTCCGGGGCGCGGGTGCGCCTGAAGGCCCTGAAAATCACCCCGGAAATCAAGGCCTTGGCGCGCCGTGCCGTTCCCGGCGTGATCGCCTCCAGCGCGGTGCAGATCAACCTGTTCATCTCCGCGATCCTGGCCTCCCAGGTGGCCGGGATGCGGGTCTGGCTAAATGTCGCTGAGCGGTTCTATCAGCTCCCCCTCAGCCTGGTGGGTGTGGCTATCGGGGTGGCCCTGTTGCCCCGCCTTTCCACCGCCTTTCAGCTGGAGGATCACGACGACACCCAGAGCGCCATGGACCAGGCCATCGTCTTTGCCCTGGCCCTTAGCCTGCCGGCCGCTGCGGCCCTGATGGCCATGCCGGTCTATCTGGCCGACGGCCTGTTCACCCGGGGCGAATTCACCCAGGTGGACGCGGCCTCCTCCGGGGCCTTGATCTTCCACTATGGCTGGGGCCTGCCGGCCTTCATCCTTATCAAGATCCTGCAACCGGCCTTCTTTGCCCGAGGTGACACCAAGACCCCGATGCGGTTCTCGCTGATCTCGGTGGGGGTCAATATCGTGCTGGGGGTCGCTCTGTTCTACACCATCGGCTTCCCGGGCATCGCCATCTCTACCGCCATCGCCTCCTGGGGCACAGTGGTCCAGATGGCGGTTCTGCTGTGGCGGCAAAACGCCTATCGTCCCTCGGCCCGGGCCACCGGCAAGATCATCCGGGTGATCGCCGCCAGTGCCGTCCTGGGCGTCGTCCTGGTCCTGGCCACACATTTTCGCGAGACCTTGGAGGCCCCCCTCGTGGCCACCGGCCTTGCCAAGGAGTTGACGGTTCTGGCGGTGACGGCGGTGGGCGGCTTGCTCTATCCGGCCCTGTTGTTTGCCTTTGGCGGGGTAACCCCGGCTGAGGTGCGCGGGGCCCTGAAGCGCCGCAAGGGCGACGTGGCGGTCAGCGCCCCCGACCTCTGACGGACTTGCCCAATGGGCCGCCGGGGACTATTCGCATCGGCATGGCTTATCTGGACGCATTCTCCTGGCGATGGCGCAGCGCCTGATCCCGCTTCCCCGGCGCACCAATGAGCGCCCCCATGCCCTCCGTTTCAAAGCCTGATCCCATGACCGAACAAGCCCCCGCCGCCTATGCCGGCCAAAGACGCGTGCTCTCTGGTGTCCAACCCAGCGGTGCCCTGCACCTTGGCAACTATCTCGGCGCCCTGGTGAAATTCACCCGCCTACAGCAGGAGATGGAGACCTTCATCTTCGTCGCCGACATGCACGCCATCACCGTGTGGCAAGACCCCAAGCTCCTGACCCAGCAGGTGCGTGAGATCGCGGCGGCCTATCTGGCCTCAGGCCTTGATCCCGCCAAGGCCACGATTTTTCCCCAGTCGGCCGTGCCAGAACATGCCCAGCTCGCCTGGGTGTTCAACTGTGTCGCGCGCCTTGGCTGGCTCGACCGGATGACCCAGTTCAAGGACAAGGCCGGCAAGCACAAGGAGCGGGAGAGCGTCGGCCTCTATACCTATCCGGTGCTCCAGGCCGCCGACATCCTGATCTACAAGGCCACCCACGTGCCGGTGGGGGAAGACCAGCGCCAGCACCTGGAGTTGACCCGCGACATCGCTGCCAAGTTCAACCACGACTTTGAGGTCCCAGGCTTTTTCCCGCTGCCCGAGGCCCTGACGGAAGGCCCAGGTGCCCGGATCATGTCCCTACGCGACGGCACCGCGAAGATGAGCAAGTCCGATCCGTCCGACAATTCCCGGCTCAACCTGATGGATGACGCCGACACCATCTCCCAGAAGATCCGCAAGGCGCGCACCGACCCCGATCCCTTGCCTGAGACGCTGGAGGAACTGAAGGACCGGCCCGAGGCCCTGAACCTGATCGGCATCTATGCGGCCCTGGCAGAGCGGAGCGCCACCGACGTGCTGGCCGAATTCACCGGCCAGGGCTTTGGCCAATCCTTCAAGCCGATGCTGGCCGATCTGGCGGTGGCCAAGTTCGGCGCCATCAGCGGCGAGATGCGCCGCCTGATGGCCCAGCCTGACGAGATCGACGCCATCCTCGCCGCCGGTGCCGAGCGGGCCCGCGCCGCCGCGGCCCCCACGCTTGCTGAAGTGAAGAAGATCGTCGGCTTCTGGGGCAGCTAACCTTGCATCCTGAGCGCCGGCAAGCCACCGTCGCGCCATGAGCCAACGCAAGTTCCTGGTTATCGCCGACGACAGCCCCGAGTTCATGGCGGCGCTGAAGTTCGCCTGCCGCCGCGCCCGTTCCACCGGGGGCCACGTGGCGCTGTTGCGGGTCATCGAACCGGCGGTGTTTGAGCACTGGTCAGGCGTTCGCGAGGAAATCGAGCGTCAGGCCCGGGAGGAGGCCGAGGCGGCACTGCAGGTCTTGGCGCAGTTCGTGGTGGCCGAGACTGGCGTGGCGCCGGAGTTCATCATCCAGCATGCCGACAACACCCGCGCGGCCCTGCGCAAGGTGATTTCCGAGGACCCTGATATCAAGATCCTGGTCCTGGCCGCCGCCGTCGAGGGCCGTGGCCCTGGCCCCCTGGTGACCGCTATTGCCAAGGAGGGCGTCCGCTGGGGCGACCGAAAGGTCCCTGTCACCCTGGTGCCCGGTGATCTGACGGACGACGAGATCGCCGACCTCGCCTAGAATAGGCGCGACACACACACGAGGGGCTTCATGGACCGCAAATTGGCGCTGATCACGGGGGCCTCGGCTGGGATCGGGGCGGCTTTCGCCCGGATCTATGCCAGTCATGGCTATGACGTGGCCCTGACCGCCCGTCGGGCTGAGCGGCTGGATCGTCTGGCGGAGGATATCCGCCTGCGCCACGGGGTTGAGACCCTCACCATCCCTGCCGACCTGGCCGATCCGGCAGCGCCTGGCGCAATTCTTGATCACCTCACCGCCCACGGCCGGGTGGTGGACGCCCTGGTCAACAATGCCGGCTACGGC
>JANPAO010000487.1:0-6925 GCA_031429955.1 Phenylobacterium sp.
GCGAAGGCGCGCCGTGCGGCCTCAGCGTCGAACAGATAGCCTTCCAGATAGACGATCTTGGCCCCCTCGATCACGGCGGCATCGACATCGTCGGCCGCAAATTCGGTGGAGGCCCCCAGATAGGTGGACATGGTCCGCTCGCCATCGGGGGTGACATTGATCAGGCAACGGGCGGTGGCAGGTCCGCCGATGAGCCGGGGGGTGTCAAAGTGGGCCCCTATGGCCCGCATGTCGTGGGCAAAGACATCGCCCAATTGGTCTTGCGCCACCTTGCCCAGATAGGCAGCCCGACCGCCAAAGCTGGCGATCCCGGCGATGGTATTGCCCGCCGATCCCCCCGAGGCTTCGATCCCGGCGGCCATCTTGCCATAGAGCTCGACGCCGCGGGCCTCGTCGATCAGCATCATGGACCCCTTGTCCATGCGGTTCTCCGCCAGAAAGTCGTCGCTCGCCGGGGCGATCACATCGACGATGGCGTTGCCGATGGCGGCGACGTCGTAGAGCTCGGTCATGGGACTTTCCGGGAAGAGGTTGGCGCGCTGACTACAGGGAAAGGGGACCTTGAGCAACGTGGCGGCCCTGTGAGATCCTCGCGGTCATGCGGCTTTTTCACTTCAGCGACGATCCGGGCATCGACCGCTTCGTTCCCAGGCCGGTCAAGACACCCTCCGCGCGGCCGCCAGGGCGGGACTGGCTGAATGGTCCTCTGGTCTGGGCGATCGATGCGTGGTCCCAACCGCTCTATCTCTTTCCCCGCGACTGCCCACGCATTCTGCTGTGGGAAAAGTCAACGACGACGCCAGAGGACCGCGCGCGGTGGTTTGGATCCAGCAGCGCCCGGATGATCGCCCATATCGAGGAGGCCTGGCTCGACCGGCTGGCGTGCCAAACCCTCTACCGCTACGATCTGCCGCCGGAGACGTTTGAAGACCTGGCGGATGCGGGCATGTGGGTGTCGCGCCAGGTGGTCATGCCCGTGGCCGTCGAGACCCTCACCGATCTGCCCGATCTCTTGGCCGCCCATGGCGTCGAGCTGCGGGTCATGGAGAGCCTGGCTCCTCTGAGGGGGGTCTGGTCTTCCAGCCTGCACGCCAGCGGCGTGCGCCTGCGCAACGCGCAGGCTTGGGGGGCAACCGATGAGGCGGGCGGGCGTTAGGTCTGACGGCGGCCCGGCCGCTGCCCGTAAGAAGGACCCGACCAATGCGTAGTATCAATCCCCCCAAGGACGCCGCGCGTGCAGCCAGCGACAAGCAGAACGTCAAGGCTGCAGAAGTCCCCCAGGCCCAGATCGTAACGCCGCTCAAGGATGACGAACTGCCCGACCAGTTGGCCGACAAGGCGCTCAAGGCCGAAGATCGCCAGGAAGCCCTGCTGGACGAGGGTCTGGAAGAAAGCTTTCCCAGCAGCGACCCGGTAAGCGTCAAGCGTATCACCTGAGGTCGGTGCCCCCTGACGCCGTCGCCGGAAATTTTGGCTTGGCGGGTGGGGGCGAAGGGGTTTGACTGGGATCCATGATCCGCAAGCTGTCTGCCGCCCTTTGCGCCTTGGCCCTGATGGGGGCGGCTCCTGCCCAAAACTGGCAGATCCTCGACCCCGAGGATCTCCTGGTGATCGACACCAGCCAGGGGCGGGTTCTCGTCGCCATGGTCCCGGCCATGGCCCCGCAATCTGTGGCCCGGGTGAGGCTGCTGGCCCGCGAAGGGGTCTATGACGGCCTGCAGTTCCACCGGGTGATTGAGGGGTTCGTCGACCAGACGGGCAACCCCAACAACAAGGACGGTGGTGTCTCCCAACACCCGGACCTGCCGCCGGAATTCACCTTCAAGCTCAAGGGTACCGACTATCTGCCGGTCAGGGCCTCCACCGACGCGACGGAAGGTTTCCTTGGAGCCGTTCCGATCCAGACCGTCTCAGGCCAGGAGGCGCAGCGCAGCCCCGATGGCACTCTGCGCGCCTGGGGCGCCTACTGTCCCGGTGTCGCCGGCATGGGCCGACAGGCCGGAGAGGACACCGGCAACAGCGAGATCTTCTTCATGCGGGGGTCCAGTCGCCGGCTGGATCGCGACTATACCGTCTGGGGCAAGGTGGTGGCGGGCCTGGAGGTGGTTCGCGCAATCAAGGTGGGCGAGCCGCCCACCGATCCCGACAAGATGCTCAAGGTCCAGGTCGCAGCCGACATGCCGGTGACCGAGCGCCCCAGGGTCTCGATCCTCAGTGACCGCAGCCAGGCCTTCCGCGACCAGGTCCGCCAGGTGCGGGCGGCGCGAGGTGCCGACGTCTCCATCTGCGACATCGAGCGCCCGGTGAAGGTGGATTAGCTGAGAGACCCCTTGGCCGGGCACAGATCGGCGATGGGGCAGTCCTCGCATTTCGGACGTCGGGCCACGCAGGTGTAGCGGCCGTGCAGGATCAGCCAGTGGTGGGCCCGGGTCAGATAGGGCTCGGGCACGATGGCCATCAGGTCGGCCTCCACCAGGTCGGGGGTCTTGCCCTGCGACAGGCCCAGCCTGTGGGCCACCCGGAAGACGTGGGTGTCGACGGCGATGGCGGGCTCTATGCGGAGCTCGTTCAGGACCACGCTTGCGGTCTTGCGTCCCACGCCTGGCAGGGCCTGGAGGGCGGTCCTGTCCAAGGGCACTTCGCCGCCGTGCTGATCTATCAGGATATGGGCGGTGGCGATGACGTTCCTGGCCTTGGTGCGGAAGAGGCCGATGGAGGCGATGTGGGCCATCAAGCCCTCCTCCCCGAGGGCCAGCATGGCGGCTGGGGTATTGGCCACCGCAAACAGCCTGCGGGTGGCCTTGTTCACCGAAACGTCCGTCGCCTGGGCCGACAGGGCCACCGCCGTCACCAGCTCATAGGGGCTGGCATAGTCCAGCTCGGTGCGGGGATCATCGCTGAGGCTGATGAAGCGATGGAAGATCTCGGCGATCCGCGCCTGTTCGGCGGGTTTGAGCGGTTTGCGGGGAGGTTTGGCCATGGCCGACCATCGCCTGGACCTGGCCCCTTCGCCAAGGGCCTGCGTCCTTCAGCCCTGTTTCGAGAGCCGAAAATCGCTTAGGCTCGCCTCACGATGGACGATCTGGTCTTCATGGACGCCGAGATCCGCCCCAACCGCAGCCTGTCTCAGCGCGGGTTCGTGGTGCTTATCTCGGTGGTGACCGTCCTGAACTGCGCCTCAGCAGCGGTATTCCTGGCCATGGGAGCCGTGCTGGTCCCGGTGTTCCTGGGCCTGGACGTGGTGGCCATCATCGCGGCCTTCCTGGTGAGCTTTGCCGCCGCCAAGCAGATCGAGCGGGTCCGGGTCACCGACCGTCAGGTTCAGGTCTATCGCGAGACGCCCCGCTGGCGTCGGTTGATGTGGGAGAGCCCCACAGCCTTTACCCGGGTCAACCTGCTGACGGAGGATGACCACGCGGTGGATCTGCGGCTGGCCCTGTCGGGCAAGGAGGCCTCAGTGGCCGGCGCGCTGAGCCCCGGCGAACGCGCCGACTTTGCCCGGGCCCTGGAAGATGCCATCTACAAGGCCCGCCGCGCCCGGTTCTGACGATCACGGTTACAGGATGAACCGTGACAGGTCGGCGTCCTTGGCCAGTTCCCCGATCTGGGCTTTCACATAGGCGGCATCGATCTCGATCGACTCCCCGGACCGGTCGGAGGCGGAAAAGCTGATCTCCTCCAGCACCTTTTCCAAGATGGTCTGCAGCCGCCGGGCACCGATGTTTTCCACCGAGCCGTTCACCGCCACCGCCGCATCGGCCAGGGCATCGACGGCCTCGTCGGTGAAGGTCAGGGTGACACCCTCCGTCGCCAACAGGGCCTGATGCTGAACGATCAGATTGGCCTCGGGCTCGGTGAGGATGCGCCGCAGATCGTCGCGGGTCAGGGCCTTGAGTTCCACCCGGATCGGCAGGCGCCCCTGGAGTTCCGGCAGAAGGTCCGAGGGCTTGGCGACGTGGAAGGCGCCTGAGGCGATGAATAGCACGTGGTCGGTCTTCACCGGTCCATGCTTGGTGGAGACGGTGGTCCCCTCGATCAGGGGCAGCAGGTCGCGCTGCACCCCTTCGCGGGACACATCAGCCCCACCAGACCGCTCGCGGCTGGTGGCCACCTTGTCGATCTCGTCGAGGAAGACGATGCCCTGGTTTTCGGCCAGGCTGATGGCCTCTTGGGTCAGGGCCTCCTGGTCCAGCAGCTTGTCGCTCTCTTCGGCGATCAGGGGGGCGTGGGCGGCGGCCACGGTGGTCTTGTGGGTCTTGGTGCGGCCGCCGAAGGCCTTGCCCATCATTTCGCCCAGGTTGAGCATGCCCATCTGACCGCCGGGCTGGCCCGGAATATCAAACATCGGCAGGCCGCCGCCGGTGTCGGCCAGGGTCAGTTCGACCTCCTTATCGTCCAGCTCACCGGCACGAAGTTTTTTGCGGAAGCTCTCGCGGGCGGCGGTCGAGCCGGGACCGGTCAGGGCATCCAGGATCCGTTCCTCGGCGGCGCTCTCGGCCCGGGCCCGGACCCCGGCCCGGCGTTTCTCCCGCACCCTGGCGATGGCGCTTTCCACCAGGTCGCGAACGATCTGGTCCACGTCACGGCCGACATAGCCGACCTCGGTGAACTTGGTGGCCTCGACCTTCAGGAAGGGGGCCTGGGCGAGCTTGGCCAGACGTCGCGCTATCTCGGTCTTGCCGACCCCGGTCGGGCCGATCATCAGGATGTTCTTGGGCGTGATCTCGTCGCGGATGTCATCGGGCGTGCGCTTGCGCCGCCAGCGGTTGCGCAGCGCCACGGCGACGGCGCGCTTGGCGTCCTGGTGTCCGACGATGAAGCGGTCGAGTTCGGAGACGATCTCGCGAGGGGAAAACTCGGTCATGCGCTGAGCGTCTCCACGGTCAGGTTGCCGTTGGTGTAGACGCAGATGTCGGCGGCCACGGCCATGGCCTTGCGGGCGATCTCCTCGGCCCCGAGTTCAGTGTTCTCGATCAGGGCGCGGGCGGCGGCCAGCGCATAGTTGCCGCCCGATCCCACGGCGGCCACGCCGTGCTCGGGCTCCAGCACGTCGCCGACGCCGGTGACCGTGAAGATGGCGTCCTTGTCGGCGACCAGCAGCATGGCCTCCAGCCGGCGCAGATAGCGGTCGGTGCGCCAGTCCTTGGCCAGGTCGACGCAGGCCCGCGCCAGCTGGTCGGGATACTGCTCCAGCTTGGCCTCGAGCCGCTCGATCAGGGTGAAGGCGTCGGCCGTCGCGCCGGCGAAGCCCGCGATGACCTTTCCGCCGGCCAGCAGGCGAACCTTGCGGGCCGCGCCCTTGACCACCGTGGCGCCCATGGAGACTTGGCCGTCGCCGGCAATGACCGTTTGTCCGCCCTTGCGCACGGCCAGGATGGTGGTGCCGTGCCAGTCGGGAAACGAGGAGGTATTGCTCATGACGCCAGAAGTGGCGGCGGAGAAGCGTCAGTGCAAGGCTTGGAACCGGGAGACCTAAGGCGTCGACCCGCCTGCCCCGCCGGTCAGCGGCGTCGTGGCCGGCGTTGGGTTGAGGGCGAAATCCTTGGCCCAGGCCGTGCCCGAGCCCGCCAGCAGGAAGCCGTAGGTGATTTCCGTGGCGTTGGCCGGCACCTGCAGGACGATGGAATAGCGCCGCCAGCGCGTGGAGCCGCGCAGGGGCCGCGACTGCATGTCGTCAAAGGCCAGAACCCGGTCGGCGGCGCCGTTGACCTTCATCCACATCTGCACCCGCCCGGCGCGCTCGGTGCGCAGGTCGGCCGACAGCCGCACCCGCTTGCCCAGGAATCGACGCGCCGGCACGGTGCGCGACAGGGCGCCCATGCCGCCGGGTCGCACGCTCGGTTTGGAGCGGATCGATACTGCCTGCAGTCCCTCGGGCGGCGGGAACAGCACCGAGTTCTCGAAGATGCGCGAGCGCATCTCATTGGCGTCGCTCATCCGCTGGCTGTTGCGGCCCGAGCCGCCTTCACCGGTGTGGAAGATGTAGTCGGTCTGGTTGATGCCGGAGAGGAACCAGCCATGCCGGTCCTGGGCGATCGCCGGCCCCACGCTCCACAGGGCCAGGGCGGCCCCCAGCAGCAGGGCGGCGCGGCGGGTGGGGCGGCTCATGGCCTGGCCTCGGTCGCGGCGTCGACAGGCGGGGTGTGCAGGGCCAGCAGGTAGCTGCGGGTTTCCTGGGGTGCGGCGCCCGGCGTCGGCAGGGCCATGCCGCGCACGATCAGCACCGCCACCACCAGTCCGGCGGCGATGGCCAGGATGGGCGTCACACGGTCGCGGCGCACCTTTGCGGCCGCGGCGCCGAGGATGGCGGAGTCCATGGCCGCGCTGGGCGCTTCGCGGGCGGCCGAGCGGTACAGCGCCTGTAGCCGGATGTCGTCGTCGCGCTCATCCATGGAGCCAGTCTCCCAGTTCGGCGCGGAGGCGGGCGGAGGCGTAGCGCAGGCGGCTCTTCACGGTTTCGCGGGGCGCGCCGGTGGCCAGCGCGATCTCTTCGAGGCTGAAGCCGGCCTCGGCCTGCAGCAGGAAGGCCTGGCGCTGGACATCGGGCAGGGCTCCTATCGCCGCATGCAGGGCGCGCCCCAGGTCGTTGTTGGCCGCAGCCGCCTGGGGGTCGAGGTCGCTGGACGCCAGCACCGGGGCGCCTTCGCCCTCCAGCGGTTTGGCGAAGATCTCGCCGTAGCGCCGGGCGCGGGTGCGCAGGCCGTCGGCCATGCGCCGGTTGGCGATCGAGAACAGGAAGGTGCGGAAGGCGGCCTGGGGGGTCCAGGTCGTGCGCGACTTCACCACCGCCATCCAGGTGTCCTGGAAGATTTCTTCGGCTTCGCCGGGGGAAGGGGCCATGCGCATCAGGTAGCGGTGCAGGGGCGCGCGGTGGCGGCTGTAGAGTAGTTCAAAGGCCTTCAGATCCCCGTCGCGCCAACGCTGC
>JANPAO010000488.1:0-5554 GCA_031429955.1 Phenylobacterium sp.
ATGCCGTCGAAGAGGGTGCGCATGTCCAGGATGGAGTCGATAGCAACACCGGCCATGCCGACATCGCCCTTCACCCGGGGGTGGTCGCTGTCGTAGCCCCTGTGGGTGGCCAGATCGAAGGCGATGGAAAGGCCCATCTGACCAGCCGCCAGGTTGCGCCGGTAGAAGGCGTTGGAGTCCTCAGCCGTGGAGAAGCCGGCATACTGCCGGATGGTCCAGGGATTGGTCAGGTACATGGTGGGATAGGGGCCGCGCACGAAAGGGGCCAGGCCCGGATAACCGGCCAGGTCGGTCAGACCCGCCAGGTCTGCTGGTCCATAGGCGGGCTTTACCGCGATGCCTTCAGGGGTTTCCCACGACGGAGCTGAGATGGGCTCGCCGGCGCCGGCGTCACCGTCGAAGGCCAGGGTGGCAAAGTCGGGGAAGGTGCTCACGCGGTCACCTCATAGGGTTCTGACAGGCGGATGGGGGCCAAGGCGGGGCATAGGCTATCGGGGCCGGGCAGGCGCACGCGGGGAGCGGTCACCGGCGCCGGCGTGGCCTGTTCCACCTCAACCGGGGTCTGGTCGGGTTGCGGGAAGGCGGTGACGCCGACGATCTTCGGGGGACCTGCGGCGAGCCTGGCCTCGGAGACCTGGGCGATCTGGCGGGCGATGTGGCCGCTGGCCAGGGCCGCGACCAAGCCGCCCTGGGCCTCAATGGCCTGGAACTCCGCCCAGGCGGCGCGGGCGATCTCGTCAGTGAGGGCCTCGACATAGCCAGAGCCCGCGCCGGGATCGGCCACCCGGCCCAGGTGGGCCTCCTCCATCAGTACCAGTTGGGCATTTCGGCTCTGGCGGCGGGCAAAGGCGGTGGGCAGGCCCAGGGGATCGGTGAAGCTGCCCAGCACCACGGCATCGGCACCGCCCATGGCCGCCCCCACCGCCGCGGTGGTGAGCCGCAGCATGTTGGTCCAGGGGTCTCGGGCGGTGAGCATGCGGTGGGAGGAGGTGACCTCCAGGCGGGGCCTGACCTGGACCTTACAGGCGGCAGCCACGCGCCCCCAGACCTGGCGGGCGGCCCGCAGCTTGGCCAGGGTGGCGAAGTAGTCGGTGTCGGCTGACAGTCCCAGGACGATGCCGCCAAGGGCCTGGACCATCGGCAGGCCCGCCCGCACCAGGGCCTTGGCATAGGTCACCCCTGAGGCCAGGGCGAAGGCCAGTTCGCCGGCCTCGCCACCGCCGGCCTCATGAACCACCCGACCACTGGCCAGGAAGAGACCGGCCTTGGGATAGGTGTCGGCCAGCCGCCGTGCCACCGTCGCCGCCGAGATCAGGTGGCCCTCGATGGGGCCCGGGCTCTCACCGGCCTGGGCGAAGGCGCTCAGGGGATCGAGATGGAAGAACAATGGGGCCGCAGGTGAGCCCTTGGCGAGGCTTCCCAGCCAGTCGGCGGCCTGGGGGCCCAGGAAGCCGGCATCGAGGGCGACCGGGGCCAGTTCCAGCATGACCCCCTGCAGCACCTGGGCCAGGCCCTCGGCAGACCCCACCGCGACGCCGGTCGCCCCGGTGGGGTCGAGGCGTACCAGGCCAGAGGCGGCCCCGCCCTCCAGGTCGCGCATCAGGTCGGCATTGGCGCGAGCGGGGTCTGGGTGGGTGATTCGGCCCCGGATGTCCCAGGGGCGCTCGGCGTCGAAGGGCCGCAGGGCCAGGGCCGGGGTATGGTCAGCCCCCTCATAGAGCGGCGCAATGGGCAGGCCCTCGGCAGTGCGACGCTTCAGACTGTCGAAGGGCGTGTCCTTAAGGGTCTTTTCCACCAGGGCGCGCCAGTCGGCGGCGGTGACAGCGGGAAAATCAGCGGTGAGATCGGTCATCGACCGCCAGATGTGCTGTGCGGGGCGCTGGCGTCAAGGTCACGCGAGGTCACCGGCTTGCGCGCGGGACCATCTTGCTTATACGTTGTAAAAATAAGATCCAAACCCATTGCCCAAGGAACATCTGACCATGGCCCTGCCGCCCATTCTCGCCGAACGCCTGCGTATTCCGGTGATTGCCTCGCCCCTGTTCATCATTTCGGGTCCCGAGCTGGTGATCGCCCAGTGCAAGGCCGGCATTGTCGGCTCGTTCCCGGCGCTGAACGCGCGCCCGGCAAGCCAGCTTGACGAATGGCTGGCCCAGATCACCGAGGAACTGGCCGACTGGGATCGCAAGAACCCCGACCGGCTGTCGGCACCCTTTGCCGTCAATCAGATCGTCCACAAGACCAACGACCGGCTCGAGCATGACGTCGAGATGGCCACCAAGTACCGCGCGCCCATCGTGATCACCTCGCTAGGCGCGCGGGAGGACGTGAACCAGGCGGTCCATTCCTATGGCGGGGTGGTGCTGCACGACGTGATCAATGACCGTTTTGCCCGCAAGGCGGTGGAGAAGGGGGCCGATGGCCTGGTTCCGGTGGCCGCCGGTGCGGGCGGCCATGCTGGGCACCTGTCGCCCTTTGCCCTGATCCAGGAACTGCGGGAGTGGTTTGACGGCCCCATCGCGCTCTCAGGTGCTATCGCCAACGGTGCCGCGGTGCTGGGCGCCCAGGCTATGGGTGCCGATCTGGCCTATATCGGCTCGGCCTTCATCGCCACCAAGGAGGCCCGCAGCCAGCAGGAATACAAGGACATGATCGTCGCCTCGGCCGGCGAAGATATCGTCTATTCCAACCTGTTCACCGGTGTTCACGGCAACTATCTGCGGCCCTCCATCGAGGCTGCGGGCCTGGACCCCGATAACCTGCCGGTGGCCGATCCTTCGAAGATGAACTTCGGCTCGGGCGGCAATACCAAGGCCAAGGCCTGGAAGGACATCTGGGGCTGTGGTCAGGGCATTGGCGCGGTGAAGTCCATCCCAACGGCCGGTGAGCTGGTGGACCGCCTGGCCGACGAGTATGAGGCGGCCAAGGCCTCGCTCGCGGCCAAGACCTCTCTGACCCGTGGCAAGGCGCTGATGGCCGCAGAGTAGGCTTGATCTCATTCGCCAACAGGTTGCATTCTCCCTGAGAAATCAGGGGGAATGCCATGGCGAGCCTGCGCGTCTATTTCGTGACAAATCGTAACTTCGTGGCCAACAACAGCCTGCAGGTCTTCGGCAAGACCTTCAATCCGGACGGGGTCGCGGCCCTGCGGTTTGGGTATGCCGACTTCGGCGAAGGGTCCCAGCCGACCGCGGTGGAGGTCTATCCAGACCGGGCCGAGCAGGACGGAGCCACGGTGCTGGGAAGCGACCACTTCCTGGCCGACCTGCATGGGGTCATGGCCGACGCCGCCGCCGACACCCTGATCTTTGTTCACGGCTTCAATGTCAGCTTCATGGGAGCCCTGGCGGCCGGGGCAGATCTGGCCCGGGAGATCCAGGTGGAGGGCCACCGGTTGAATGTGGTGGTGTTCAGTTGGCCCTCCGACGGGGCGGCCATCCCCCTCATGTCCTATTACAGCGACCGAGAGGACGCCCGTGCCACAGGACCGGCCCTGGCCCGGGCCTTTCTCAAGCTGCGGGACTTTGTCACCCAGACGCTCACACCGCAGGACTTCTGCCAGAGGCGGTTGCATATCCTGGCCCACAGCATGGGGGCCTATGTCCTGCGTCATGGGCTGCAGGCCATCCTGGCCAAGGACCCAAAGAGTCTGACGCGGCTGTTTGACCAGATCCTGCTCGCCTCGCCCGACGAGGACGATGACACCTTTGAGCGCGACGACAAGCTCAAGCCCCTGCCCAGTCTCGGGCGGCAGGTGACGGTCTATCACAACCCCAATGACAAGGCCCTGCCGATCTCCGACACCACCAAGGCCAACCCAGATCGACTGGGCTCCGACGGTCCCCGGCTGGTGGATCAGTTGCCCAAGAAGGTGGTGATCGTCGATTGTCGCGCCATCGCCAAGGTCGATCCCCTGGCCCAGCACAGCTACTATATCCACAGCCCCGCCCTTTCGCGTGACATGGCCCTGGTGATGGCCGGGCAGGAACCGGAAGGCTTTCCGAACCGCGAATATGTCACCAGCCGGCGCGCCTGGCGGGTGATCGGGGAGATCGTGAGCTAGCTGCCCGTCGAGGTGTACTTCGCGACACCGAAACGCCAGGCCAGGATGGCGAGAGCCAGGAACAGGAATCCGGCCGCCGGGGCCAGGGGCAGGAACCCATCTGGAGCCCCCAGGGGATCGCTGCGGCCCAGGATCGCCAGGACCGGGAAATAGGCCACACAGGCCAGGGGCACGATGAAGATCATCAGGGTCCGGAACCAGCGGGCATAGACGCTCATGGGAAACTGCCCGGCATAGACCCCACCGTAGGTGAGCGCGTTGACTGCCTCCAGGCTCTCCACCGTCCAGAAGGCCAACACGGCCTGGAGGATGAAGAGGGCGGCGAAGAAGGCCACCCCGCCGGCCACAGTCCAGACCGCCAGGGCGATAGCCTGGGGCGTCCAGACAAAGTGCAGCATGCCGGTGGCGATGGTCAGAATGATGATGGCCTGGAAGAAGCGGCCAAACCGGCTTATCCGGAAGTCGTAGCCCACCAGTTGCAGGGCCGCTGAGCGGGGGCGCAAGAGCAGGCGATCGAAGGCTCCCGTGCGCACGAACTCGGCACCGAAGACGTCAAAGCCCCGGGTCAGGAAGTCGGCGAAGGAAAAGCTGATTCCGATCAGGGCGTAGAAGAACATCACCTCGCCAAGGCTCCAGCCCTGAACGGGGCCGAAGCGGTCGAACAGCGCCCAGATCGACAGGATCTCGATGGAGGTGGAGGCAAGCTGGCCCAGGGTCAGCATGGCGGCTGAGGCCGGATACTGCATCTGGCTGCGCAGGGAGGCGGAGAAATAGCGGCCCAGCAGGGCAAGTCCGTTCATCAGCCTAGCCCCCCTGCACTTCGAGGCGGGCCATGACCCGGCCAAGCCAAGCCCGGCCCAGCAGGATGAACAGCGCGGTCCAGAACACCTGCAGGCCGATCCCCAGCCAGGCCATCTGCCCCGACAGGGCCCCGAAATAGATGCGGTTGGGGATGTCGAGGACGCCGGCGAAGGGCTGGACCAGCAGGGCCCAGCGCAGGGCGTCGGGATAGAGGGCCAGGGGCAGCAGGTTGCCGGTGAAGATGACCACCAGGGGCTGCATCAGGATATTGACCCCGCGCGCGTTCAGGGTCGCCACGACGACGATGTTGATCAGCATGATGATGGCGCAGGCCAGGGCGATGGCCAGGGTCTCTGACAGGGCAAAGAGCAGGGCTGCCGAGAGGCTGGCGGGGGGTTGCCAGGCCCAGTGGCCTTGGCCGATCAGGGGCAGGACCATGCCGGCCGCCAGGGCCATCAGGGCCACGCGCGGCACCAAACGTGCGGTCATCCAGCCGGCGGCCCGGACATACCAGAGAGCGTAAGCATCCACCGGGCGAAGGCGGTCATAGCTGATGGCTCCGGTGCGGACATTGGCCGCGATCTCCGGATCGCCAACCCAGGGGAGGACCGCCAGGAGGCCCTGGGCCAGCCAAGTATAGGTGATGGCCTGGGAAAGGCTGAGGGGGCTGGCGGCGGCGGCGTCCGGGGA
>JANPAO010000489.1:0-1714 GCA_031429955.1 Phenylobacterium sp.
ACCAACTATCTCTACGGTCATCCCCAGTGGAGCGTGTCGATCGGGATCGAGATCGACGGGGTCGGGTCCGTCGGCGTCATCGATGCCCCGATGCTCCGCGAGACGTACAGCGCGGCGATCGGGCAGGGCGCCTACCGCAACGGCCAACGGGTCACGGCGTCCTCCTGCGACACGCTTTCGCACGCCCTCATCGGCACCGGCTTCGGATACGACGCCGATCTCCGGGCCTGGCAGGGTGGGATCGTGCACACTCTGCTTCCGGGCATCCGTGACATCCGGCGGGGAGGTTCTGCGGCGTTGGATCTGTGCTTCGTCGCCTGCGGACGCCTCGATGCCTATTACGAACGTGGCTGCAACGCCTGGGATCTGAGCGGGGGATCCGTCATCGTGCGAGAGGCTGGCGGCAGTTCGACCGGATTGCGTGAAGATGAGCCGACCCGCCACCTCGTGGTGGCGGCGGGATCGGTCCTGCACCCGCTCCTCCGCTCCCGGCTGGCCGAGCTCATCGACTGATTCGGCTCTTCTCTCCGCCGGTGAAGAAGGCGACCGGTCAGGCGAGCCCGACCTCGGTCGCAAGGCGTGAGCGACGGACCTTTCCGGTGGCCGTCTTCGGGATCTCGTCCACGAACACCACGGTCTTCGGTCGCTTGTAGGGCGCGAGCACTCCGGCAGCAAAATCGGAGATTGTCTGTTCACTTACGTTTCCGACAACGGCCGCGCAGACCCGTTGGCCCCAACGGTCATCGTCGACGCCGAAGACCACCACTTCGACGACGCCCGGGCAACGCCCCAACGCGATCTCGACCTCGAGTGGATAGACGTTGACCCCACCGGTGATCAGGAGGTCGTCCCGACGACCGTCGAGGTACAGGTAGCCGTCGTCGATTCTGCCGAGATCGAACACGCTGAACGCATTCCCCCGCCAGGCGGCAGCGGTCTTCTCGGGGTCTTGCCAATACGTAAAGCGCGCATAGGAAGGGACGTCGCACCATATCGTGCCGGAGTCAGGATCGATCGACAACGACCGGCCGGGCCGAGCGCGCCCGACCGAACCCGGTCGACGCTGCCAGTCGTCGGTCGAGCATGCGGTGAACTGGCCCTCCGTCGAGCCGTAGAACTCCCACACCGAGCGCTCCGGAAACGCGTCGACGGCCTGCCGCTTGATGGCCTCGGGGCACGGCGCCCCGGCATGGGCGAGCAGACGGAACGACGAGACCTCGGGGGCGCCCAGACCGTCTTCGAACAATCGCTGGAGGTGCGCGGGAGCCATGAACGCCGAAGAGACCCCGTGGACCGCCATCGCCTCACGGGCCACGTCTGGGCGGAACTTGTCGAGCACCACGACATCGCCCCCGGCCAGCAGGGTTCCCGCCGCGAATCGAAGCGGGGCCGAGTGGTAGAGCGGCGAACACACGAGGTTCACGTCGTCGGCGGCAAACCCCCACAGCTCGCGTTCCTCGCCGAGAAGAGCAGCGGCATCCCCGTCGGCGAGAAGACCGGACCACACGCCTTTGGGGCGACCGGTGGTGCCCGAGGTGTAATGCATCGGACGGGCGAGCGGCGCCCCGGCAAGCTCGACCTCCGCCGATCCGGAAACCAACTCGGCCACACCCTGGTCGTCCACGACGAGGGAAGCGACACAGTCGGCGAGGATCACCGCGCGCTCGACCAGAAGCAGGTCCGCATTGATCATCACCGGGACAACCCCGGAGCG
>JANPAO010000490.1:0-3895 GCA_031429955.1 Phenylobacterium sp.
GACTGACATTGCAGTGACTTTTGGGCTGACTCTCGCTCCCAAACCAACCGATTCACTTGTGTGCATCCCCTAGTCCCCTTGCGGGAGAAGGTGGCAGCGAAGCTGACGGTTGAGGGGTCGCGCCAGCCTCGATGAAGGGCCTTCCGACGCTAGAACTGGATAGGACTTTCGACCCCTCACCCTACCCTGCTCGGCAGGGCAACTTTCTCCCGCAGGGGGGAGGGGCACCCGGGTAATTTACTGTGTTCTTTTAACAGGATATCGTCGAGTTCTGCATCGAAATCAGCCACGTACCTGGGTGAATCCCCCGCGCAGGGGGAGAAGGGGTTTGTCTGTCGATCCTTCGTCGGGGCCGATCAGAGATCCAGGGGCTCGCCGCGGATCAGTTCGGCCAGGCCGCCGATCATCATCCGCACGCACATCTCGGTGGCGATATCGATGTCGAGGCCGTCTCGGGCCACCAGCTTGCCGGCCTGCTCGCTGACCGACATCAGCATTGAGACCACGGCAATGGCCAGGGGCAGGCTGAGGTCGAATTCACGGCGGGTGGCGCGGACGAAGAAGCGGATGGTCTGCTCCTGTTCGTCGCGGTTTTCGGCCTCCATCAGCTTGGCCACCGAGGGGTCGGAGAGCAGGGCCCCCATCAGGGGGCCATAGTCGCGGGTGTGTTGGAGATAGAGCCGGGTCGTCTGCCGTATCAGGTCCTGGTAGTTCGCCGCCTGCAGGGCCGTGGCCATGCCCCGGTCGCGCAGCTTGGTCTGTTCGCGGTGCAGCAAGGCGCCCAGCAGGGCATCGCGGGTGGGGAAGTAGTTGTAGACCAGCCCCTTGCTGATGCCGGCCTCGCGCCCCATCCGCTCCATGGTCACCGCCGACAGACCCTCCTGCAGGATCAGGCGGGCGGCATCGTCGAGGATCTGGTTGCGCCGCGCCTCTGGGGCCAGACGCGTTCGCTTCTTGATATCCCCGACGATCATGCCTCAGGACTGCCGCCCCGCGAGGCCTGCGTCAATGGGGCGCGGGCTCAGGCCACGGCAATCGGGCGAACAGCCCAACTGAATCACCGTCGACGGCCTGCGGCGAGCCGTTTCCAGTTTGTGGGTTCACCCGATCCTTCTGCCGGATGCTCGGCTTGCAGGCTGGACACGAAGCACACGAAGAAAGCGAAGGGCACGAAGGCGGCGGAGTGGCGATACAAGCCGCCTCAACATCGTCGAGGCGCTGGCGCGCCTCCGGGACGCGTCGCCTCTGCCGTGCCTGATGTGCGCTCTTGGGCCTGCGGATGACCTTCCATGCCGCCCTGCAAGACCAGACGAATCGAGCCGTCTGACTTCGTGTCCTTCGCGCGTCTTTGTGGGCTTCGTGACCTTACTCTCCCAGCTCAGGCGGGCTTGGCCGCCTTGGCGGCGGCGGCCATCTTGGCCATCAGGGCGCGGCGTTCCTCCAGGCCCCGATGCAGTTCCACCAGGGTGGCGGCGGCATTGGGGTTCTTCTGGATGGCGGCCCAGTAGGCGGCGACCTTGGGAACGTCAGGAATGGGGTTGGCGACGCCGACGGTGTCGATGACATTCTCGATCAGGAACAGGGCCGGGACCAGGGTGCAGTCGGCCAGGGTCAGACGCCCGGCCACAGCAAAGCCGTCGGAGCCGATATAGTGCTCCAGAGCCTTGAGGCCCCGGACCACCTGGCCGGTGAGCAGGTCCACAACCCCCTGATTGCGGCTGGAGGCGCGGGCCTGACCCAGGACCATAAACATGTTGTTCATCAGATAGATGTCGGCGATGCGCGACACGGTGCGGATGGCCGCAGTCTCGCGCGGAGTGGTGCCCAGCAGACGGACCTGGGGGTAGGTTTCCTCCAGATACTCCGAGATCACCTCAGACTCCGGGATCATGTCGCCGCCCAGGTCCAGCACCGGGATGCGGGCCAGGGGCGAGGTCTTGTGGAACTCTCCGGTCATGAAGCCCGGCGGCAGCTCGATGGCGATGTCGGAGATACCCTTGGCGTAGATCTGCATCCGCACCTTGGCGGAATAGGGGGAGAGGTCGCCGGAATAGAGCTTCATGGGATGGGTCCTGGAAATCGGCGGTCGCAAACAGGCGTTTGAATTCTGCGCTACAGCTAACGCCGATTGGCGAGGGGTACAATGTGGGATCAACCCAGCGGTCGGACGACCGAGGCCCGTCCCGACAGGATTTCACTGTCGCCGGGACGCAAAATAGGCTTGGCTGAGGCTGCGGCGACCGGCCGCGCAACGCCTGTCCTGCCCATGACCCCGTCCTTGAAGAAGAGCGAATCCCTGGAGATCCGCATTCCCCATGCCACCAAGCAGGCCTTCATGGCCCGCTGCCAGGCTCAGGGCCAGTCGGCCAGTGAGGCGCTTCGCGGGTTCATCGAGGCGCAGCTGACGCCGGTGCGGCCAGCGTCAGAGGGTCGGCGGGTCTGGCGTCTGGTGGCCGGGGCGCTGGTGGCTGCGGCGGTAGGAGCCGCCGCCCTGCCCTCCCTGGCCAGGCCGAGCCTGGCGTCGGAGTTCCAGCGGCTGGATGTTGACGGCGATCAGCGGCTCTCGGTCACCGAGTTCGGGCGGCTGGATGCCAATGGCGACGGGGTGGTGAGCCTTGCCGAATACGGGGCGGGCGCGGGGCGCTAACCCCGCCACCGCTCATCCCACCGACTTGAAGCTGCGGCGCAGGTCCAGGTTCAGCCAGGTCCAGGGCTTGAGGATCGAGGCACCAGGGTGCCAGGAGACCGCGATCACCCGGGCCTTGCCCACCAGGTTTTCGGCCGGCACGGGGCCGACGCCGATCTCGGACGGCCAGCGGCTGTCGAGGGAATTGTCGCGGTTGTCGCCCATCATGAAGTAGTGGCCCTCTGGCACCACATAGGTGTCGGTGTCATCGCCCGGGTGGCCGGGGCCACGATCCAGGGTGAGGTAGGTCTTGCCATTGGGCTGGCGTTCGGCAAACCGCAGAACGGGAACCCCGTCGGTATCCTGACCTTGGCCTGCGGAGGTTCGCGCCAGGGCCTTGCCATTGACGATCACCGCGCCCCCGACCAGTGCGATGCGGTCGCCCGGCAGGCCGATCACCCGCTTGATGTAGTCGATCTTGGGATCGCGCGGCAGTTTGAACACCACCACGTCGCCCCGTGCCGGGACCTTGCCGAAGATCCGCCCGGCCGGGAGGGGCGGCGAAAGGGGGATGGAATAACGGCTCCATCCGTAGTCGAACTTGGTGACGATCAGATAGTCGCCCTGCCGCAGAACCGGCTCCATGGAGGCCGAGGGGATGGTGAAGGGCTGGAACAACAGCACCCGCAGGAAGAGCGCGATCAGCAGGGCATAGACCACGGTCTTGATGATCTCGATCATCTCGGCGCGGGGGGTGGTGGGCGTGGACATGGGCGATCCGGAGGCTGGGGGAACACGACCGGATGTGAGGCCGATGACACGCGGCATCAATCGATGTCGTGTCCGGACAGGCGAAAAGGATGTCGGGACATCCCGACAGTTGGTCAAAAGCTCGTCGTGTGATAAAGTTGACCCATAATCAGGTCAGGGATAGCTGTGAACACCATCAATCTTGCCGAGGCCAAGGCGCACTTCAGCCAACTCATTGCCCAGGCAGAGAGCGGTGAGTCCATCTGTATCACCCGGCATGGAAAGCCTGTCGCGCGCCTAAGCGCGGCGGTGCTGCCGCGCAAGCCGGTGGATCTGACGGCGCTGAAGGCCCTGACAGACACCATGCCGGTTCAAGTTGAATCGGCCGGCGACTTTGTGAGAACCATGCGAGACCAAGATCGATATTGATGCTCTATCTCGACACTTCCGTCCTCGTCGCGGCCCTGACGAACGAGGCCGAGACAACGCGGATGCAGACGTGGCTTGGGGCTCAAAACC
>JANPAO010000491.1:0-2087 GCA_031429955.1 Phenylobacterium sp.
TGCCGTAGGGCGTTTCCCAAGGGGGCGGTGTTTGCCGCCCCCGACGCCTATTTGCGCGCGTCCATCAGGTCAGCGAACCGCTGGAAGATGTAGAGCGAGTCCGTGGGGCCAGGGGAGGCCTCGGGGTGGTGTTGGACGGAGAACACGGGCCGGCCGCGAAGTTCCAGGCCGGCATTGGTGCCGTCGAACAGCGAGATGTGGCTCTCGGTCACCGGCTCGGGCAGGGAGTCGCGATCCACGGTGAAGCCGTGGTTCATGGAGACGATCTCGACCTTGCCAGTGGCCAGGTCCTTCACCGGGTGGTTAGCCCCGTGATGTCCTTGGTCCATCTTGATGGTCTTGGCCCCGAGGGCCAGGGCCATCATCTGGTGGCCCAGGCAGATGCCGAAGACCGGCACGCCACTCTCCACCAACTTGCGGATTTCCGGGACTGCGTACTGCCCCGTCGCCTCGGGGTCGCCAGGGCCGTTGGACAGCAGCACGCCGTCGGGCTTGCGCGCCAGAACCTCTTCGGCGGTGGTTGAGGCTGGTACGACGGTAACCCGGGCTCCGATGGAGACCAGGGAGCGCAGGATGTTGCGCTTGACGCCGTAGTCCATGACCACGACGTCGTACTTGGGTGTTTCGGACGGCTTGGCGTAGCCGTCCGGCCAGCCGTAGAGCCCTTCTCCATAGACGAAGGGTTGCAGGCAGCTGGCGTCCTTGGCCAAGTCTAGGCCAACGATGCCGCCCCAGGCCTTAGCCTTGGCCCGCAGGGCGGTGAGGTCAAACTTGCCGTCGGGCGCGTGGGCGATGATGGCATTGGGCATGCCCTGTTCGCGGATCTTGCGGGTCAGGGACCGGGTGTCGACACCTGCCAGACCCACCACGCCACGCCTGTTCATCCAGTCGGCCAGATCCCCATCGGCGCGCCAATTGGCCGGTGCCGTCGGCACGTCGCGGAAGATCGCGCCGCGCGCCGAGGTGCTGGCCCCGCCGGCCATCTGTTCCAGGTCTTCCAGATTGGTTCCGACATTGCCGATGTGGGGGAAGGTGAAGGCGATGATCTGGGCCATGTAGGAGGGATCGGTGAGGATCTCCTGATAGCCGCTCATGGCGGTGTTAAAGCAGACCTCACCCACCGCCTCGCCGGCCGCGCCGACGCCCACGCCCTGCAGGACAGTGCCGTCGGCCAGAACCAAGACCCCGGTGACGCCAGGCAGCAGCTCGCTCATGATCGGGGGCTCCATCTTGTCGCAAAAGAGTGGGCTTGGCGGCCCGTCCGACTGTAGCATACTGCGCCGGGGAAACGGGCGGGTAGGTAGTCAGTCCCGGCCCCGGGGTCAATGCGATCTCCAGGAGCACGATTGCCATGAGCGGATTTATCGACCCCGACCGGCAGGCCTGGGAGCTGTTCAAGGGCCTGCCGCGTGACCAGCCGATCCAGATGCTGAACCTGGTGCGGCTAAGGGAAGTTGCCGACTATCCGCAGAGCCACCCCGATCATGGCAAGGTGATCTCTGGCCTGGAGGCCTATCGCGCCTATGGTCGCACCACGGCGGCGATCTTCACTCGGCTGGGGGGTCGACAGATCTGGGCCGGCAAGCCGCAGGTGATGGTCACCGGCCCGCAAGATGAGACTTGGGACCTGGCCTTCATCGCGGAGTATCCTAGTTCGGAGGCCTTCATGGCCATGGTTCGCGACCCCGAGTATCGGGACCTGGTCCAACACCGGACGGCCGGGGTGGCCGACTCCCGGTTGCTGCGCCTGGCCCCCTTGGAGCCCGGCGAGGGCTTTGGCGAGTAGGGCGTAAAAAGAGGAAACTTTGTCATTTCAGACATCGGGTGGCGCTGTCACCTTGCGCCGAGAAACGGGAGACCTCAGATGCTGGTCCTACGACCTGGATGTGAACGCTGCGACCGCGACCTGCCGCCTGAGAGCACTGAGGCGCGCATCTGTACCTTTGAGTGCACCTTCTGCGCCGACTGCGTCGAGGGCCAACTCGGGGGCGTTTGCCCCAACTGTGGTGGGAACTTCGTGCCCCGGCCGATTCGACCCGCAGCCCTGTTGCTCAAGGCCCCGGCCTCCACCACCCGAGTGTTCAAAC
>JANPAO010000492.1:0-2691 GCA_031429955.1 Phenylobacterium sp.
AAGATCGCCTGGAACCACAACGTCCAGGTGATGATCGAAGGCCCCGGCCATGTGCCGATGCACAAGATCAAGGCCAATATGGATGAGCAGCTCAAGCACTGCCACGAGGCGCCGTTCTACACGCTTGGTCCGCTGACCACCGACATCGCGCCCGGCTACGACCACATAACCAGCGCCATCGGGGCGGCGATGATCGGCTGGTTCGGCTGCGCCATGCTCTGCTATGTGACCCCCAAGGAGCACCTGGGCCTGCCCGACCGGGAGGACGTCAAGCAGGGGGTCATCACCTACAAGATCGCCGCCCATGCCGCCGACCTGGCCAAGGGACATCCGGGTGCCCGGGTCTGGGATGATGCCCTGTCCCGGGCGCGGTTTGAGTTCCGCTGGGAGGACCAGTTCAACCTGGGCCTCGATCCGGAAACCGCCCGCCAGTACCACGATGAGAGCCTGCCCAAGGAGGCCTTCAAGACCGCCCACTTCTGCTCGATGTGCGGGCCGAAGTTCTGCTCCATGAAGATCAGCCAGGAGATCCGCGAGACCGCCGCCAAACAGAACGACGTGGCCGACGGCATGGCGGAGATGAGCGCCAGGTTCCGGGCCGGGGGCGGGGAGATCCAGGTCAAGATCTGAGCCACACGTTCGTCGCCGTGGAGGGACCAAATGGCGTTTTCTGACGGGGCGACCGACGAAGACCTGTCGGGTGCGGACTGGACCGACGCAAATTGCACCGATGCGGTCTATGTCGGCTGCACCATCGAGGGGGCGCAGTTCTCCAATACGGTGCTGGAAGGCAGCAAATTCAAGGGCTGCCGCATCCTGGGTTGCCGGTTTGCCCATGCCGAGCTGCGAGAGGCGGTGTTCGAGGACTGCGTATTTGCCCTTGGCACACGAGGACCGACGTTCGCGTACACCTGTCTGGACGAGGTGCGGTTTGGTCGCTGCGACCTGTCCTTTGCGCGGTTCGAAAGGTCGAGCCTGTATGGGGTAGAGTTCAGCGCCTGCAACCTGCGGGGCGCGACCTTTGTGGCGGCCGACTTCAGCCGGTCCTTCGGACGCAAGGTGATCCGCACCCAGGCGGTCTTTGCCAGCTGCAACCTGGAACTGGCCGACCTGGCCCAGGCCAGGCTCGCCGGCGCTGACCTGAGTGGAGCCTCGCTGCGGGAGGCCGATCTACGGGAGGCCGATTTGACCGGAGCCGATCTGCGGAACTGCGACCTGTTCCAGGCCCTGACAACGGGAGCCCTGTTGGCGGATGCCGACCTGCGCGGGGCCGAGGTCAGCGGCCTGTCGCTGCTGGGCCTGGGCAGCACGGCGGGGATGAAGGTGGATCTCGGCCAATCCTACCGGCTGCTGAGCGCCCTGGGTCTGGACGTCCACGCGGGGTAGCGAGAGGGTCAGGGTTCGCGTTTCCCCATCGGCGTGCCAGGCGCTAAGACCGGCTGCAAACTCATGGGATGGAGCGCGGCATGGACCTGCGACTAGACGGCAAGGTGATCTTTGTGGCGGGGGGCAGCCGGGGAATCGGGCTGGGGATTGTGGAGGCCTGTCTGGCCGATGGGGCCAAGGTGGTGATCACCGCCCGGGGGGCTGGCGACCTGGAGCTGACGCGGGCGAGGCTGGCGGGAGAGTTCGGTGAGGACCGGCTGCTGGCCATCGCCGGCGACATGCGCGACACCGCTGTGATCGAGGCGGCCGTGGCCCAGACCGAGGATCACTTTGGCCCGATGTTCGGGGCGGTGGCCAATGTCGGCCTCTATCCTTGTCCGCCCGGGTTTGAGGTGGACGACGAGACCTGGGACGCGGGCCTGAGGCAGAACCTGGACTCCGCTTGGCGGCTGGCCCGGGCGGCCCTGCGGCGGATGACGCCCCGGCGGGAGGGGTCGATCCTGACCATCTCGTCCATTGCGGGCCTCGGGGCCCTGGGGACCGGCCTCACCTATGGCACCTCCAAGGCGGCCATGAACCACCTGACCAAGGAACTGGCCAGGATCGCCGGGGCCAGCGGCGTGCGGGTCAATGCCATTGCGCCGGGCAATATCATCTTCCCCGGCGGCGACTGGGAGAGCCGGGCGCATGGGGACAGGGCGGCCAGTTGGAAGCGCTGGATCGACCGCGAGGTGCCGCTGAAGCGGTTTGGAACGCCGGAGGAGATCGGGGCGGTGGCGGCCTTCCTGATGAGCCCCCGGGCCAGCTTCGTCACCGGAGCAGTGGTGCCGGTGGACGGCGGCCAGACGCGGTGAGCGGGGTTCTGCAGCTTCCGCCGGACGCTTTTGCCCGGGAGGACGAGGGCGATGACGGCGCCTTCTACGCCGAACCGCGCCTGACCACCCATATCGACGCCGGCGCCATCGCGGCCCTGACCGGGTTTTACCGCCAGATGCTGCCGGCGGGCGGGGTGGTCCTGGACCTGATGAGCAGTTGGGTCAGTCACCTGCCGGACGATGTGACCTATGGCGAGGTGATCGGTCACGGCATGAACGACCAAGAGCTGGCGGCCAATCCCCGGCTGTCGCGGTGGTTCGTGCAGGATCTGAACCGCGATCCCGTCCTGCCCCTGGCTAACGACAGCCTGGACGGGGCGATGATCTGTGTCGGTATCCAGTACCTGCAACATCCCCTGGCGGTGCTGAGCGAGGTGGCTCGCGCCCTGAAGCCCGGGGCGCCGCTGGTGGTGAGCTACTCCAACCGCTG
>JANPAO010000493.1:0-1575 GCA_031429955.1 Phenylobacterium sp.
CATATCGACCCATGAGCAAGACCTTCGACGCCGATGTCATCATCGCAGGCGCGGGCATGGCCGGAGCGACCCTGGCCCTGGCGCTGAAGCAGGGGGGGCTGACCCCCATCCTGGTGGACCCGGTGGTGTTCGACGCCCAACTGGCGCCCAGCTTCGACGGCCGCGCCTCAGCCATCGCCTTTGCCAGCTTCCGCCAGTGGCGCGCCCTTGGCCTGGCCGAGGATATCGAGCCCTATGCCCAGCGGATCGAAGAGATCCTGGTGACCGACGGCCGCAGCCCGGGGGCCTCGGTGGGCGGGGTCTCGCCCTTCTATCTGCGCTTTGAGTCCGCCGAAATCGCCGAGCGGTCCCAGGGCGAGCCCCTGGGTTATCTGTTGGAAAACCGCCGCGCTCGGGCCGCCCTGGCTGCCGCCGTCGCGCGGGCCGGGATCACGGTCCTGGCCCCGGCACGGGTGGCGCGCGTGGCCTTTGAGAGTGCCGGGGCCAGCGTCACCCTGGACGACGGCCGTGTCCTGACCGCGCCCCTGGTCGTAGGGGCCGAGGGCCGAAGTTCGGTGGTGCGGGCCGCGGCCGGCATCGGCGTCATCGGCTGGGACTATCCCCAGACCGGCGTGGTGGCCACGGTTCGCCTGAGCCGGCCCCACCACGGCGTGGCCCACGAGCACTTCCTGCCCGGCGGCCCCTTCGCCATCCTGCCCCTGACCGATGACCGCGCCAGCCTGGTCTGGACCGAGCCCACCGCCAAGGCCCAGGCTCTGAAAGCCGCAAGGCCCGAGATCTTCCACGCCCACCTGCAACGGCGGTTCGGAGCCTTGCTGGGAGATGCCCAGGTCGAGGGTGGGGTCTTCACCTATCCCTTGTCCCTGCAACTGGCCGAGCAACTGAGCGGCCCCAGAGTGGCCCTGCTGGGAGACGCCGCCCACGGCATCCACCCCATCGCCGGTCAGGGGCTGAACATGGGCCTGAAGGGGGCCGCAGCCCTCGCCGAGGTGCTGGTGGACGCTGCCCGCCTGGGGGAGGATATCGGTTCGGCCCTGGTGCTGGAGCGCTACGCCCGCTGGCGCAGCTTCGACAACATCATGCTGGCCGCGGCCACCGATGTGTTCGTGCGGCTGTTCTCCAACGACAACCCCCTGCTGCGCCTGGCTCGCGGCGCAGGCATGGCGGCCGTCAACCGCATCGGCCCCGCCCGCCGCTTTTTCATGCACGATTCTGGCGGGGCCTTGGGGGATCTGCCCCGGCTACTGCGGGGCGAAGTTCTCTAGCTAGGGTCTCCGCGCCGCAAAGTTAAGGATCCCGTCCTGGGGGCGGGGTGACCGGCCTGGCCGGTAGTTGGCGCAAACCTCGATCTCAGAAAATCCCGCCTTGGCCAGCGCCATCTCGAACTCCGCCAGGCCCCAGACCCGATAGGCAAAGAGCTCAAGCTGGCTTTCCACCAGCCGGCCGTCACGCCACCGCTCATAGGTGTCGTGGTTGACCCGCCTCTGACCGATGGGATCGGTCTCCACCCGCTGCGAACACATCCTAAGCAGATCACCATTGGCGGCGGTCCAACTGCGGATGCCACCCGGGACC
>JANPAO010000494.1:0-5873 GCA_031429955.1 Phenylobacterium sp.
GCGCTCGTCGACCGCATGCGCTCCATGTTGGACGCGGCCGACGGACTCGGGCCCAAGGTCATCTCGCCTGAAGACGCCATCGCGGCGGAACTGCGCCAGCGCCACGGCGAGCGGGCGTTGCGGATCGAAGTCCAGACAGGCCCTAACGGTGCGGCGCGGATGCTGGCGGTGCTGGACCTCGATGCTGAAGGTATCGCCAACGAGGCCGAACATCTTGGCCGGCGCCAGGATGAATCGGGCCTGCCGGTCGAGGTCCTCGACAGGGCGACATGGCTGACGCTCCGTCGTTTGGCGCAAGCGGGCATGGTCGACATTACAGGCGGGTCCCGGCGGGTCTTGCACATCTCGCCAGACCTCGCCGAACCCGTTGC
This sequence comes from Phenylobacterium sp., assembly GCA_031429955.1. Taxonomy (GTDB): domain Bacteria; phylum Pseudomonadota; class Alphaproteobacteria; order Caulobacterales; family Caulobacteraceae; genus Phenylobacterium. The sequence continues at coordinate 372 of JANPAO010000494.1, forward strand.
GGAGGGAAAGGCCACGCCACAAACCGACACCTGGCGCGAAGAGGCGGTGCGGGCGGTAAGGATGGCGTCCGTGCTCGCCGCCGGGGGATTTTCGGAGGAGGCACCGCCCTTGCTCGCCAAGGCGCTACGCTACGCTATCGCCGCGCATCTACAGGCGGCGGGCGAGACGGCGGCTGACCCTTCGACGGCCAATGCCGAGCAGGCGCACGACCTGCTGAAACGGAGCGGATTGTCGGTAGAGGCTGAACGGGTCCTGGCGATCCTGCGGCCAGGCGCGGAAACGCCCAACCCTGCGGACGCCGCCGAACTCGCCCGGTCAACCACCCGACTGGTCACCGCCCTTGCGGTGATTCAGGTGCCTGAAGCGGCGGTCGTGTCCCACCAAGTGGTGGGACACGATCCAATATGAGCATTGCGGACGAGGTGACCCTCCAATGGATCAATCCCAAGAGCCACGAAAGTCGTGGCCTGAACGTTCATTTGGGATGCCCATGAGTATTGCCCGTCTGCCCCTGGCCGTTGTCATCGCCCTGTTGATTTACGGATGCGCCATGCCTGTCTCCCGCGTTGGTGCGCCGGTTGACTCGACCACCCAGGATGCCGCCGACGCTCAGGCCTGCCTCCGACGTTCGTCGGCTCTTGGCCCGGCGACCCTGCGCCCCCCCACCAATGTGGCTGGCCTCTATGCGGTCAAGGGCGCTTGCCAGGGCTGCCGGATCGGCTGGTGGCGGACAACCGAGCCGATTCCGATCTACCCTGAGCCTGGAGACACCGGGCCGCCGATCGCCACCCTGCCCGCCGAGACCTGGGCCTATGTGCGGGAGGCTCTCACCCTGACCAAGCCCACCCCAGGGGTCGTGCTCAGATCAGGCCGCCAGTTCAAGGCCTGCGAGCGCGTCTATCACGTCCACACCGACTATGATGAGGGCGAGGTCTCCGAGACGGTCTGGCGGCAGGGCGAACTGCTGACCTATTCCCCAGACGACAGCGATGTCGCCATTGCCTGGTTGGAGGAGATGGCCTTTGTCGACCGCGACCACGCGGGATGGTGGGTGCGGCTGGAGGGGTCTGGCGGAGGGGCCGGCTGGGCCTGGGCCTCGGAGCGCGCCAGCGAGTTCCAGTGCAAGTGGGAGCGCGACCCCGAGGACATCTGCGCCACAGCCCCGAAGGCACCACCGCCGAGGCGTTAGGCAGGGGGGGGGCTGGCATGCTCCCCGTCCGCGAGGGCTCAGCGGCGCCGGAAGAAGGCTGCGAAGCGTTGCAGCAAGCCAGGTCCACGCTCGCGGTCTTGGCCCGGATCATCGTCGAATTCGTCTTCGTCGTCGTCTTCGAAGTATGGGTCAGCCCCATCCAGAGCCATGAACATCGACTCCTCCTCGTCCGCCCGATAGCCGCAGATCGCCTTGGCGAGATCCAGAGGGACTTCAAAGATAAGATCGACACCCGCGTCACGGCCGCCAGCGGCATGTTGGTCTCGAAGGGCCTGCTCGTGGATTGCGGCAAGCTCCACCGGCGGCTCACCCCGCACGTCGAGCCGAAAGATGGGATCGGCGATGTGGGACACCTGCCAGAGTTCCACTCCGTCGCGGGCGGCCGTGACGATACTCGTCATCTCGACCTTGTCTTCGAATTGGCACCCCAGGGTCAGGCCAAACTGCGAGAAGGCCAGGATCTCCTCCTGGCTGGCCCAGTCGAAGTCATCAGAGAAGATGACGAGCCAACCGCCGGGCTTTTCCAGGTAGGAGAAGGCCGCGATGCCACTGAAGGGATCCACCTCCTGCCCGGTCTCCTCCCAGCCCATCTCCGCAAATAGATCTGCCTTGGCGACGCCCTGCACCGCAATCCAAGAGTTCATCAAACCCATGAGCTTCCCTCCGACTCAACAGAGATGGCCAAATGGTCATCGCTGAAAAAAGAACGGCCCCAATCTCTCGAGAGAAAACCAGGCTAGCGGCCCTCAGACGGCACCCAGTCGCCGGTTGTGCTGATGCCCAACAAGGTACCAACCGCCGATCCGATGTCACGCGGAAGGACATGATCGACCCGGTAGTTCAGATCAGGTTGATGGAAGGCTTGTGTTTGCCGCGGAGACAGCCGTGCGCTCCGCCCGAATTTAGACTCCACCAGTTCAGCCGGTTTGAGCCCACGAAAGGTTCTCTGATCAGGAACCGTCCAGCCGCCCCCGTCCAGATATTCTCGGGATTTCGGGCCTTCGGCGGTTCTGTTGCCCTTCGCCCAGGTGCGCAGTCGCGACGCCTCCTCCCCCAACACTTCCTTCGTGCCGTTGGAGAGCTTATCGGACCAGGCCCTTCCGGCCGCGCCGCCGACCACACCTAAAGCGCCGGCGACCAGCGCCGCCTTGCGAGCGCGCTCTACGGACGGCATCCTGAGGTTGGCGAGATCCTGGGCCACGGAAGCCGCAGCCCCACCGGCAGCGCCCGCATATCCTGCGCTTCCGCCGCGAGCGGCCAACCCGCCGACGGCACCTCCGACAGCCGAGCCCACATAGTCACCGACCGAACTCACACGTCCTCGCGCCTGATCGGCCAAGGCCTGGGCACCGACGCCTACGCCGCTGCCCACGCCCCCCAAGACCGCAAGTTCCCGAGCCACCATAGGTGTCACCTGCGCGATTCGCGCCCCACCCAAGACCAACCCTTCCAACGGCCCCAGCGCCGCTATCTGGGCACCCGTTCCAAGGACTTGGCCCGTCGTCCTTGCGGCACGATAGTTGGCGGTGTCGTACTGATCACGCGCCTGCTCGGTGGCCATCCGAGCTCCATAGGCCGCACGAAGATCTTCTCCGTGGAGTGTATCGACGATGGCGCGCCCCCCTGCGTACAGGCGATCACCAAGCCCGAAGGTCAGGGCATCCTGGGCACCGCGCGCACCCGCCCCGATCTGATCCACGATCTGGCGACCGGGAGATCCCGGCACGACGGCCCTTGAAACGGGTGGGATTGGCTGGGAGCGGGGGGGCGCGACCGGCGCTTTGCGCACGGGTGCGGCGGCTCTCGGTTGGGCCTTGGGCTTCTCCAGAAGGTGGACGCCGAGAGCCATGACATCACTCGATGTGGTCGCGGCGAGTCGCTGCCCACTCCTCGCCGCGCGCCTCAAGGCCTCATACGCGGCGGCTTCAGCCTCACGGCCGAACTTTGCGACCTCGGCATTCCGCCGATCCATCCAACCCTGGATGTCATCCAAAACACCTGCGCGTGATCGCGACAGCTCAGTTCGGCTCATTGAACTCCTCGACTCTCATATATCTGCCTCAGGAGCCACCACCACCGCGAGGGGCTCGCCTGCCTCCGTTGGCCTGCTCGATTCCCCGCCATCATGGATCGCCGCCCTAAGCACGATCTAAGATAGAGACTCACTTGAACACGATTTACCCCGGATTACAAGAACAAATACGGAACATCTGGACTCGACAAACAACCATAGGTTTGCCAAGAATTCCCGTCCTGGCAGGCAAACGCCATGGCAGGCCTTGGCTGGCAATGTCGCCGCAGGGGCTAGGCCGAAAGGTAAGGCGAGATGATGGGGTCGTTTTCAATCGTGCATTGGCTGGTGGCCCTTTTGGCCTTGGCCACGGTCATTCCGGTGGCGCGGGCTTTGGGACGCACGGGGTTGAGTCCGTGGTGGGCGATCCTCAGCGTCATTCCATTGATCGGCTGGTTGGGGATCTGGGCCTTTGCCTATGCGCGCTGGCCCAAGCTCGACACCGACAAACCAGCGTCGGAGCCTGGTGCCTGACCCCGCCCCTCAGCGCCCATTGAACACCGGCGGGCGCTTTTCCACGAAGGCCAGCGAGGCGGCCTTGTGGTCTTCGGTCATCATGGTGCGGACCATGTGGACGGCCTCTAGGTCCAGGACGTCGCTGAGCGAGCCGTGGGCAGCGGCATTGAGGTTCTTCTTCATATAGCCGATGGCCCCGGTGGCTGAGCTGGCCAGCCGTCGCGCCAGGTCGCCGGCCACCTGAGCCAGGTCTTCGGCGACCACCGAGCGATTGACGATGCCCAGGGCCGCAGCCTCGGCCCCGGTAATCACGTCGGCGGTGAAATAGAGCTCGCGGGCCTTGGCGGCCCCCACCAGCTTGGACAGGAAATAGCTGCCGCCATAGTCCCCCGACACCGCGATCTTGGAAAAGGCCGTGGTCAGCTTGGCCTCGTGGGTGGCGATCCGCAGGTCACAGGCCAGGGCCATGGACAGGCCCGCCCCGGCCGCCGGCCCGGGAATCACCGCCAGGGTCGGCTTGGGCATTTCGTGCAGCCAGCGGCTGACCTCCATCCCAGACCTTAAGCCGTGCAGCCGCTGCTCGAAGCTGGACCCCTCGCCGCCGCCGGACCCGCGCCCGGTGTCGGCGGCAAAGCCCTTGACGTCCCCCCCGGCACAGAAGGCCCCGCCGGCCCCGGTGAGCACAACTACACGGGCCTTCGGATCCCCCGCCAGCCGATGCACCGCTTCGGACAGGGCCGACATCATCTCGCCAGACAGGGCATTGCGCGCCTGGGGCCGGTTCATGGTCAGGGTGGCGACGCCATCCTCCAGGGTCTCGATCAGGTGGTCGGTCATCGGGCTCTCCGGCAGCTCAGGTTAGGCGGTAAGGAATCCGGCCAGGCGCTGGCGGATCAGCATTTCGGCCTCAGCCATGATGCCGTCGACCAGTTCCTGGCAGGTGGGAATGTCGTGGATCAGGCCCACCACCATGCCGCAGGACCAGGCCCCGGCGTCCATCTCCCCGTCCTGCATGATGCGCGGATAGACCCCGCCCACCTCGGCGATGATGTCCTCGAACTTGAGGTTGGCCCCCAGGGCCTTTTCTTTCGCCAGCAGCCGGTCGACGGCGGCATTGTGCAGCACACGCTCGGTGTTGCGCAGCGGCCGCATCACCAGCCGGGTGTCCAGCTCGCGGGCCGCCAGGATGGCCTGTTTGACGTTCTCGTGGACCGGGGCCTCCTTGGTGGCGATGAAGCGGGTGCCCATATTGATGCCGTCGGCACCCATGGCCAGGGACGCCACCAGTTGCCGGCCATTGGCCACCCCGCCCGAGGCCACGAAGGGAACCTTCAGCTCCTCGGCGGCTCTCGGCAGCAGGATGAAGTTGGGCACGTCGTCCTCGCCCGGGTGGCCGCCGCACTCAAAGCCGTCGACACTGACGGCGTCGCAGCCGATGGCCTCGGCCTTCAGGGCGTGGCGGACCGAGGTGCACTTGTGGATCACCTTGATCCCCGCCTCTTTCAGGGCCGGCAGCCACTTCTGCGGGTTGTTGCCGGCGGTCTCCACCGCCTTGACGCCACTGTCGATGATCGCCTGCACATAACCTGGATAGTCGGGCGGCGTGACCGAGGGCAGGAAGGTCAGGTTCACGCCAAACGGCTTGTCGGTCATGGTCCGGCAGCGGGCGATCTCCTCGGCCAGATTCTGCGGTGTGCGCTGGGTCAGGCCGGTGATGATGCCCAGGCCACCGGCATTGGACACAGCAGCGGCCATCTCGGCCAA
>JANPAO010000495.1:0-6505 GCA_031429955.1 Phenylobacterium sp.
GCCTGAAACTATATAAATTTTTTAAACTATACCCTACCTGCCTTTTCATTTGAAGCCTACTTAAACGGCAGGGTCTAGGCCCTATTGACGCCGCAGGTCGGCTATACGGTCCTGAGCTAGAAGCGGCTGCGGGGTTGAATCCGCACGGCGGTGTTGCAGGAGAGCTTGGTCCATGACGGCGATGACGCGGCGCGCCCTGGCGCTAGGGCTGGCGGCCTTGCCGCTTCCCGCCCTGGCGGCACGACCCGCCCTGGTGCCCTTGAGCGCCGAGGACCGGGTCCTGGTGGATCGGGCCGCCACCTATCTGCAGGACCTGACCGAGGCCAAGGGCCGCTTTGTGCAGACCGACGCGCGTGGCACCGTCACCCAGGGCACCGTCTTTCTGAAGCGGCCGGGCAAGGCGCGATTTGCCTATGAAGCCCCCTCGGGCCTGCTGGTGGTGGCCGACGGGGCCAATGTGTCGGTGGCCGATTCCCGCCTGAAGACCTTTGACCGCTATCCCCTGATGGCGACGCCGCTGTCGCTGTTCCTGGCCCGCCAGATCCGGCTGGATAAGGGGGTGGTGATCAGCCAGGTCAGCCGCATGGCCGATGGCTTTTCCATCACCGCCCGCGACGGCAAGAAGCAGGCCGAGGGTCAGATTACCCTGACCTTTTCTGACGCGCCCCTGGCCCTGCTGGGCTGGACCGTGAGCGACGCGCAAGGACAGTCGACCCGCATCCGACTGGTGGGGCTTGAGGCCACATCGGGCCTGGCCCCTGGCCTGTTTGTCCTGAAAGACCCACGACCCCAGGGCGTCGGTCGGGCGCGGATGTGACAATCTGACAACAGGCAACGGATTGTGCGATTCCGATTGACCTTTCCCTAAGCTTGTTGCTGTAATGACACGCATAGCCCCGTGAGAGCGGGTGCATTCCGTGCCGGAACCCATCCCCTCCCGGCGGCGGCATGAGAAATCTAACTACGCCCGGATGATCTCCAGCATCCGGGCGTTTTCTTTTCCGCGCGACGCCAGCTAAACCCTGCCGATGCGCCTACGTCTCTGTACCTGGAACGTCAATTCCGTCCGCCTGCGCGCCGAACAGGTGGCTCGCTTCGTCCAGGAGCAGGCTCCCGATGTCCTATGCCTGCAGGAGATCAAGTGCCAGGAGGCGGAGTTTCCCCGCCAGGCCTTCATCGACATGGGCCTGCCGCACCTGAAGATTGCCGGCCAGAAGGGGTGGCATGGGGTGGCCATTGCCTCGCGCCTGCCCCTCGAAGACGCGCCCCCCTTGGAGGTCTGCCGCGAGGGTCACGCCCGCTGTGTCTCAGCCAAGGTGGCGGGGATCGAGGTCGCCAACTTCTACATCCCGGCCGGTGGCGATATCCCTGACCGGGAGATCAATGCCAAGTTCGACCACAAGCTGGACTTCTTCGAGAAGCTCACCGCAGAGATGGCCCGTCGCGATCCCAAGGCACCGCTCGCCATCGTCGGAGATCTGAACGTCGCGCCTGGTGAGTTCGACGTCTGGAGCCACAAGCAGATGTCGAGGATCGTCAGCCACACCCCCATCGAGCTGGAGGCCTTTGCCGCCCTGATGGCCAGCCTGAGCTTCACCGACCTGGTGCGGGCTGCCATCCCCGATCCGCAAAAGCTGTTTTCCTGGTGGAGCTATCGCGCCGCCGACTTCCGCGCCTCGGGCCGGGGCCTGCGCCTGGACCATGTCCTGATCTCACCAGGCCTGCGGGAGGCCGCCCTGCGCTCTGGCGCCGCCGCCGCCCGGATCCATGACGACGTCCGCGCCTGGGAACGCCCCAGCGACCACGCCCCGGTTAGCGCCGATTTTATGCTCTAGTTCAATGTGTTGGCGGCCTTAGCAGCCAATTGTGTTGAGATGCCCGGCTTCGCCATAGGTTAGAAGTTTTTCATCGCGCGTCATGACCCGGAGATCGAGCTCGCGCGCCGTTGCAGCGATGATCCGATCGGCTGGGTCGCCCGGCGGGGTGCCTGGAAGTTGGGTCGAGGCAATCAATAGGGTCGGCGGCATCGTCACCACCTCCAGTCCCATGGTGGCGACCGCCTGATCCCACCACCGGGCCGGAGGCATGGTCAGGGAAAGCCGTCCTCGTGACACCAGCAATCCGACTTCCCACGCGCTGATGGGCGACACACGAGGGGCATGGCCAGAGGCCCACATGTCGTCGAGTTCGGTGATGGCCGCCTCGACCATGGGATCGGCCTGCGAGAGCCATATCAAGGCGCAGGTGTCCAGCAGTAGGGGCATGGTCACTTAAACACCTCCGACCAATTCGGGTCAGCCGGCGCGGAGAGATCGACCCCATCTGCCACGCGGAGCGTACCCTTCATGGCCCCATAGCCAGGGAAGGGGCCAGACCGCTGGGCGGAAGCACCGCTGACAGGGCCCCGAGGCCTGGAGCGGCGGAAGACGAGGCGCTCGGAGGTGGTATCCACCTGTTCCGTCATATACCCGGCGCGCAGCCAGGTCCGCGTCATGGGGTTGTTGGTGGGGCTATTGCTCCACCAAGCCGGATATCGTTTGGAGGCTGGCAGGTTGAAGCCGAGCACAGCTTCCAGGTCTGAGAACCGGACCGGGATGCGATCACCGGGTTGGGCGTTGAGAAACCTCTCGATGGGGTCGTACTTGCTCACGGAGATCTCCTTTGCCTGGAGACCACCATGCAGCACCAATTACAGCTGTAAAGTGCTTTATGGTGCCAGCCGATATCCCCCCGCCTCGGTCAGCAGCAGCCGGGCATTGCCGGGGTCGGCCTCGATCTTCTGGCGCAGGCGGTAGACGTGGGTTTCCAGGGTGTGGGTGGTGACCCCGGCATTGTAGCCCCAGACCTCGGCCAGCAGTTCCTCCCGGCTCACCGGCTTCTCGCCAGCTCGGTAGAGGTATTTCAGAATGTTGGTCTCTTTTTCCGTCAGCCGGATCTTCTTCTGATTGGCGTCCAGCAGCATCTTGGCCGAGGGCCGGAACTCATAGGCCCCCAGGTGGAAGACCGCGCCCTCCGACTGTTCGTGGCTGCGGAGCTGGGCCCGGATACGGGCCAGCAGGACAGCGACCTTGAAGGGCTTGGTCACATAGTCGTTGGCACCGGACTCCAGGCCCCGAATGGTGTCGTCGTCGGTATCGGCGGCGGTCAGCATGATCACCGGCGCCGTGACCCCCTGGCTACGCATCATCTTGCAGGCGTCGCGCCCGTCCATATCGGGCAGGTCCACGTCCAGCAGGATCAGGTCTGGCCGGGCCGCCACGGCCTGGGCCACGCCATCGCCGGCGGTAGCGGCCTGGAGGGTGATGAACTCCTCGTGCAGCTCCAGCTGCTCGGCGAGTTCGCCACGGAGTTCATCATTGTCGTCGACGACGAGTAGGGTTTTGCGTTGAGCCATGGGGCAGAACATGCACCGTGTCGGGGTCAAGCGCCAACCACTGAGGGAGACTGCCCCGTGCTGTTCACGGCGATGTCAGACGGTCGCTTCGATCTGGGGGGGCGAGAAACCCGGTGCGCCCTGGGTCGTGAGGGGGTGATTTCCGCCGCCGACAAGCGCGAGGGCGACGGCTGCTCGCCCCTGGGGGTCTGGCCGATCCGCCATGTGCTCTATCGGCCCGACCGCACCCCAGCGCCCCAGAGCCGGCTACCGGTCAAGGCCATCCTGCCCAGCGACGGCTGGTGCGACGCGCCGGGTGATGCCAACTACAACCGCCCCGTCACCCTGCCCTACCCCGCCAGCGCCGAGGCGATGTGGCGGCAGGACAAGGTCTATGACCTGGTGCTGGTGCTGGCCCACAATGATGACCCCCCGATCCCGCTGATGGGGTCGGCCATCTTTCTGCACGTGGCCCGCCCCAATTTCGAACCGACCGAGGGTTGTGTGGCCCTCCAGGCCTGGGATGTGTTGGAGCTGATCGGCAGGGCCCAGCCAGGCTCGGCGATCTCCATCGTCGATGTGAACCCACATCCGTTCCTGGAGTCCCTGGAAGGTCGCGACAGGGTGCGGAGAGCCAGGCCTGCCCGGCCCGGCCTGACCCTATCCCCCCCGAGGCCCAAACAGGGCTGACCCCACCCGCACGCTGGTGGCCCCAAAACGAACGGCCGTCTCGAAATCCTCGCTCATGCCCATGGAGAGCCGCGCCAAGCCGTTGCGGGCGGCGATCTTGCCCAGCAGGGCAAAGTGCGGGCCCGGCGGCGCGTCGGCCGGGGGGATACACATCAAACCCTCGATCTGGAGGCCATAGGTTCTCCGGCAGGCGGTGATGAAGGCGTCGGCCTGGCTGGGGATCACGCCGGCCTTCTGGGCCTCCTCGCCGGTATTGACCTGGACATAGAGCCGCAGCGTCCGACCCTGGCGGGCGATCTCATCGGCCAGGGCCTCAGCCAACCGCTCGCGGTCCAGGGTTTCGATGACATCGAACAGGGCGACGGCATCGCGCACCTTGTTGGTCTGCAGCGGTCCGATCAGGCGCAGTTCCACCCCCTGGCGATGGTCGGTCCAGGCGGAAAGGGCGTCCTGTACCCGGTTTTCACCAAACACCCCCTGGCCATCGGCCAAGATCTGGGCCACGCGCTCCCAGGGCTGTTGCTTGGAGACTGCCACCAGGGTCACATCGGCCCCGGTGCGCCCGCCAGCCCGGGCGGCGCGGTCGATGCGCGCCAGGATGTCGGCACGGGCGAGGCGGGGATCAAAGGCAGGGGTCATGGGCGGGTTCTGGACAGTGGCGCGGACAGGGGCCTGCTTACGGCGGCGCGCGGCCCTGCGAAAGCCCCTGCCCGCCCTGCTGGCCTTTACCGACCCGACCCGCACCACCGCGCCGGGGCGGGTCGCCGAGGGGCTGCCCCGGGGCTCGGCCCTGGTCTACCGTGCCTTTGGGGCAAGCGACGCCTTGAGCGTGGCCAGGAACCTCCGGATCCTCACCCGGCGCCGAGGGGTGAAGCTGCTGATCGGAGCCGATGAGGCCCTGGCAACCAGAGTCGGGGCCGATGGGGTTCATCTGCCGGAACGCCTGGCCAACCGCGCGCGACGGATCCGTGCAAGGCATCCGCACTGGCTGATCACCATCGCGGCCCATGGCTCCCGCGCGACCCGCCGGGTGGCCGATGCCGTGGTGGTGTCAGCCATCTTCCCCTCGGCCAGCACCTCGGCCGGAAAGCCGATCGGCCCACTCCGCCTGGCGCAGATCGTCCGGCGTTCGGCCTGCCCGGTCTATGCCTTGGGGGGAGTCCATGAGGCGACGGTCGCGCGGCTGTTGCTGACGGGCGTTGTCGGGGTCGCCGGGGTGGAGGCCTTTGAGGGCCCAGACCCGCTCTCATGACAACGCCGCCTGGCTAGGCCAAGCGGCGGCGGTAGATCAAACCTGGCGGAAACTTAGAACTTGAAGGCGGTCTCGAGGCGCACGCGGGGAGCACCGTCCTGAGGTTGGGTCTTCTTATAGAGCGGGATTTCCTTGTCCCCCAGAGCCACCGCACCGCCGACCCGTAGTGACGGGGTGACGCGGAAATAGGCTCCGGCCTGGACATCGTTCCACTTGGTGTCACGACCGTCGGGCTGTTGCAGGTTCAGGGTGACGCCCCAACGACCCTTGCGGGCATCGAACTTCAGCACCTGAGGCAGGTTCGGGGCCGCCGCCTCGCTGCGGACGGTGAAGTCGGTGGTCTTCTTGACCTGGGCATGAGCCGTCGAACCGGCGCTGATCGCCAGCGCCGCTCCCACCATCATCATGACCAAAGATTTCGACATAATAACCCAAATGGCTCCTCAGCCGCGACCCTGCCTAGATGGGCTTGGTCGTTCCTGCGATTAAAGTCGCCTGGAGGGCGAGGTCAATGAGATACGGTGCCACAGACCGGTCTGTGGATAGTTCCTTCTGCACCTGTGGCGACAAGGCCACGCGATTCCTGTTTGGCGCCGCCTGTGGCATTGTTATAGAGGCATCCGGCGCGGGGGCGGCGACGCGGCGAGATACCGACGCGAAACAGCGACTGGGAGCTAATATATGCCGTTTGTGCGTGGAGTTTGGATTCGGAGCCTGTCGGCGGGGGTTGTGGCCCTCAGCCTTTCAGGGCTCGCGGCCTGCTCGAGTGGTGGCCCAAGAACCTTCCAAACCCAGGAAGAGGGCGGGGGCGGCATCTTCAATCTTGGCGGACGCGGCAAGGCCGCAGCGGCCAATGGCGAACAGCCGACCATTGGGGTTAATGGCTATCTGTGGCGGGCAACCCTCGACACCCTGGCCTTCATGCCCCTGGCCTCCGCTGACCCCTACGGCGGAGTGGTCAATACCGACTGGTATGTGAACCCGGAAAAGCCGGACGAGCGCTTCAAGTGCACGGTCTATATCCTGGACGCGCGCCTGCGGGCCGATGGCCTGAACGTGTCGGTGTTCAAGCAGACCCGTGACGCCACGGGCGGCTGGATTGACGCCCCCTCCGCAGGTCAGACCGAAACCGATATCGAAAACGCCATCCTGACCAAGGCCCGTCAGCTTAAGCTCTCCAATATTCGGGG
>JANPAO010000496.1:0-4960 GCA_031429955.1 Phenylobacterium sp.
GCGGGCCGGAGGGGGCGCCAGATCCTCCCCCAGAGCGCAGCGCGATGTGGGGGAGGTGTCGCGGACCGTAGGTCTGTGACGGAGGGGGATCGCCGTAGGCGACACCTTCGACTGCAAACAAGAGTCAAAGTCCCCCTCAGGCGCTCCGCGCCAGCTCCCCCAAGGGGGGAGCATCTGAGACCGCCTGATCCCGTTCGTGTGGTTCGTAGACAGCCGTCTCGCGAGCGTCGCGGCCGAAAGACCTGGAACCACGAACCCCACGAACCACACGAACGGTCGGCGGGACCAGTGGGCTCGCCAATTTCATACAGTGTCACCGGAATCCCGGAATCCTAACTTTAAGCCGACACCACCCTGAGAAAGCGCAACCGGCCTTGTCAACCCGAGGTACGTGCCGCTTTAATCGCTCCCTGGGAACGGGGGGTGGCGCATGGCCAGGAAGTTAGGCCGGGGCCTACTCGGCAGCTTGCTAAAGCGGGTCGAAGAGGAGGTTCGCGAGCTTTACCGGGAAAACGAAGTCATCCGCAGGGAGCGGCATGGCTATTGGCACCGCATGGTGCGGAGGTGGCTCGTAGACCGCACGATGCCTGTCATGCTGGCGGCATACTTCCTATTGGCGGCGCTTGTCCTCGCGGCTGAGGTCGTCGCCTACCGATTTTGTACTGAAATTCCTGCGACGGCCTCCGCCGATAAGGTCGCCGATTTTCTTGTCGATGTGGGCAGCTATTTTCTCGCGGCCCAGGTCGGCATCCTTGCGATTGTGTCGGTTGCCGTCGCCGTAGTTACACTCCTGTCTCAAGGCGAGCAGAGCGCGACCGTGAAGTCTGACGTGCGCCTCTATTATGTGGAGTCATTCTCTTATGAGCTGACGACCAGTTCGATCGCTTTGCTGCTCGTGCTAACTGTCCAGCTATTCTGGCCGGCTGAAATGCTGGTACATCAGTTCGGATACGGCGGTCCGAATCTCATGCCATTTGTAGTGATGACTGGCATCCACACCGCGTGGTTCGCCTTCAATTTGATATTGTTTCTTCAGTTTACTACGACGACCCTGCGGTTCGTTGAGCCTGGTGCGCGGGAGCATATGCGCGAGCGGTATGCCGCAAATCTCGTAATCCCTCAGGATCTTCGTTCGCGGCTGTTCCTAGCATTCTACATCAATGGTCCTGCCAACCTGTTTGAGGCGGATGATCTGAAGGAGGGCCCCTCAGTCACTTTCGGGCATGGGCTCATCGCGGAAGATGAACGGGTTGTTGAAGTCGAAAGGCGGTTCTCTCGACCCCATCAGTTGGTGGATGTTTGGCTATCTCCTCTCACTTTAGCGGTATCATCGTGGCGTGAGAGAACGCGGAAGGACTGCCGCCGGCGAGAAGGGGGGATGTCCGGTGACGAGCGTTGGGAGGGCGAGCTCTCTCTGCCCACTTCGCCGGGACATGCACACGGTCGCCATATTGTGCTTGAGCGAAGCGGAGGCGTTCCGCTCCTTTGGTGGGAAAAATGGACCATCAAGCACTCGATCCGCTTCCGCAAGGCGGATCGTCGCGACGATGATCTTCCCACCACGAGCGACTTCCTCGAGGGGCTCATCGATAAGATGGTCAGCCAGATCGAGAAATCGGCCACCACCAGTTTCAATGCGGCTTTCGACGAAGCGACCCGGTTTCACAAGTTCATTCTGGAAGCCCAGAACACTCGAGATGAGTCGGGAAATGCACTGAATCTCGCTGAGATGGGCGGTGGATGGGCGCGACCTGATCAGGAGTGGGTTCGAGCCTATCGTCGCGCCTACGATGCGGCGGCGGAGAAATTGGCCGTCGATACCGCCTTCATGGAACGGCTTGCATACCTGCCGCACCGATTGCTGCCGCATGATGCGACGGTTTTCTCGACTAGGCCCATTATGACCTTGGTCGACTTGGGTGTCTTCCAAGTTCTGGCCCTAGAAGCGTGGATCACGCGCCACACACAGCCAACGTACAGTCCACTAACCGGAAGCAGCGCGCGGCTCGCAGGCTCTGATGCCCGAGCCTACGACGTTATCCTAATCCAATTTGTTGGCGCCTGGGAATCCTTTCAGCAGGCCCTCATTAGATCCGCCGGCCTTCGCAAGCTTCGAAAGACGGAGCCAAGCGAGCAATGGAAGAGATACTCGGCCTCCTGGCCCATACTGTACGAGCACATGAAGGCGAGCGCCTATTTTCTCGCGTCGGCTGTCTGGAACGAGGATGACGCTGGCGAACAGCGATACCGAGATCATTTGCTGCGCTGGCGTAGCCATCTCTACCAGGAGTTAGGCAGAGACTATGCGTTTCATCGCACGTATCTGCTTGTCCCTCGGGTGCTGTCGGCCACGTGGGGCGAAGCGATAGACTACGCGCGGCCCACGCTACGGTATGAACAGCTGGAGCGAGCGACGCCTGCATCCGTGTTTGGCGAAATCTTGAATACGTCCCATCGAGACGTCGTCACGATCATCGCGAGCTTGTGTTTGGCTTGGTACGCCGCCGAGCAGCAAGCCACCGACATCGGCGCCCGCGCAGCGGTCAAGCTGTTGAGGCGGGAAACTCTGGATGAAGGCTCTGATCTGACTGAGCACGGCCGAGCGCCGTATCCACAGTTCCGCGCAGCGTTGGATTTGCTTCTCCGCAGTAAAATTGAACCCAGGGTCGGTGACGGGCGATATGGATCTCACCTAGACGATCTAGTTCGTCAACTAGGCAGCGTGTCCAGCGCCCGCATGGTTCCTGGCCGTGTCTACTCGGGTTGGGGCGTCGAAGGTATCGACACGATCCAGCGCTCACTATTCGTCATCATGGCGGCCAACATGCCCGCCGACACAGGGCCGATCCTTGAAGAGGTGAGCGCCCTCGCGGACGAAGGTGGGCCGTTTTCCCAGCCGGACACGCTGAGGAACACCATCCGGTACTTCAACCGATTGAGCGAGGAGGTCGGGAGTGATGCGGACCCTGCATTTGTGCGCGCGTTGCAGGCTTTCGATCCGGACCTGACCCCAGAGACCTGTTTGACTGCGGTTCGAAGCTTTCTGACCGCAGTTTCCCAGGCGCTCCATAACAAGGAATTGACGAAGCTCCGTGCCGCAGAATTGGACCCTGACGCTATCGCCAGCCTGCGTCGGCGGATGTCAGATGCTATCCTTCGCGACGGGCCGGAACTGGTCGCCTTCGGGGATCTCCCGATCACGGTAACTGCGCGACGAGATGAGGTTCAGGACTACACGTTCGGCCGCATCGATAAAGGAGCTTACTTCCGGCCGCCGATGTCAGCGATCAACCGGGATGATCTGGATCGGATCATCACCGAGGCCCTTCAAGATGCCCTGACGCGCCATTTTTGGAGATCGTTTCGTGGCCAGCCACGCGAGGAGGAGGCGTTCCATGACACAGGGAACGCGGGCGATTTTTGGCATGTCATCGTCGAGCAGGCGCAACGCGTGGGCGAACCTCGGGTGGCCCTAGTTCCTCGGCATCTTGGCGAGCTGGTTGGAGAAGCCGCGTGGGGCATTGCGAGCCACGGCCTGGATGATTTCACGATCGAGCGAAAGGACCATCTTGGAGGTGGCGGAGGTCTTGCCTACGTCGGCACGCTGAACGGTATTGATGTCTATGTGTGGAACGATGATCGCGACGCCTTGCTGTTCTGCCCGCAAATGGCGGAAGCTATCGACTACGCGCCGGTCGGGCTGAATGGGGAGATCGTCGACTTTGAGTTTGTTGACGACCAGGACCCGACTCAAAGCCAAGTCAAACTGCGTTTCTCACAACAAGTGAAGTGGGGCACCGGTACGATCATCCACTTCGCTATCCTGGACGACGCATCTATTCCACGAGCGGTCTAAGGCGTGAGTTACGGTGATGGAGCATGCAATTCAACCGCCAACTATTTGAATGCCCCCGCAACGCTAGACACCGGCACCGCTGCGAACGGTCGCCCGTCGGTCAGCCCCGACCGACGTACCCTTCCACCGCCCCCGGCCACGGCTCCCCCCGGAGCCACGCGGCCGCGCTGTAGGTGTGGGCGATCAGGAGCTTGCGATCAGGGGCGCGCGAGAGGCCGTACCAGTGGCCATCGTCGAGGGGTTCGACGTCGCCCTGGATGAAATCATCCAGGTTCTGGGTCACCAGCAGGTGGGCATCACCGGCCAGGGCGGTTTCCAGGACATGGCGGTCTTCCTCGTCGTCCAGGGGCAGGACGCCTACGCCGCCGAGAGTCAGGGAAGGGCCGTCCTGGGCGAAGGCTGTGATGATGGCCATCAAACCGTCGGCAGCGGCCTTGTCGCCGGTCAGGCGCAGGGTCACCGCGTTCAGCCGAAACAGCATGCCCCAGGATATGACCAGGGCCACAGGGCCACGGGGCGACTGGCCCAGGCGGATGGCTTCCACCAGGGACTGGGCGGCGGTGTCCTGGCGGCCGTACTTCTCAGCCAGGAAGGCACCGACCCAGACATTGAGATCCAGGCAAAGCCGTAGCACGCGTGAGCTCAGGGCCGGCGGCGGGTGAGGCGCACGGCCTCGGCCATGATCTCGTCTTCAGAAGGGTCGGGTCCCAGCTGGGGCTCGGCCTTGGCCATCCCGGCCTGCAGAGCCGTGCGGTACTCGCGGTCCAGCAGCGCCCGACTGACCGCCCATGACGCGGCCTGCACCTCTGTCTCGCCTGAGGCCTCGATCCGTCGAAAGGCGTCTCGGGCGCCGGAGGAGAGGCTGAGGTACCATCGCAGAGCGGCTGCGGTGATCTGGGACGTTCTACGGTCTTCCAGCTTTGCTGTCTGCGCCATGCGTTGCGCGGTGATTTGATCGACGTGACTCGAAAGGGTGGGCATCGCGACCTCCGTGTTTCGAATATACAGGTTCTATAGAAACCTTGGCAATGTGGGATCATCGCTCTGCCGCCAGCATCATCGCCAGCCACCCCGCACGTCATCCTCGGGCCTCGTCCCGAGGAC
>JANPAO010000497.1:0-3688 GCA_031429955.1 Phenylobacterium sp.
TGTTGCTTCGCGCCTACCACATGGCCAAGGAGGGGCAGCTGCTAGGCGGTTTGTCGCGGGCCATGCTAGGATAAGGGGTAGATGATGGGACGCGAGGAGCCGATGAGTCAGCGCCTGGAAGTCATAGACCCGACCTCACCGCCGCCGGTCTGGGCGTCGCTGCGTAATGAGGCCGAACGCTCGGCCCAACTTGAGCCGTCCCTGGCGTCCCTGCTGAATGCGGTGGTTCTCAGCCACCATGATCTGGGCTCGGCGCTGAGCTATCAGTTGGCCCGCAAACTTGGGGACCAGGAACTGCGGGCGATGAGCCTGCGGGAACTGGCCGCAGCGGCCTATCGCGACGAACCCCGGCTGGTGGACATCGCCGAAGCCGACCTGAGGGCCGTCTTTGAGCGCGACCCGGCCTGCAAGGGCTATGTGCAGCCCTTCCTCTACTTCAAGGGATTCCAGGCGCTCCAGACCCAGCGGGTGGCCAATTGGCTCTGGCGGCAGGGCCGCGAGACCATCGCCCTCTATCTGCAGAGCCGGATGTCGGAGGTGTTTCAGGTGGATATCCACCCGGCCACCAAGATCGGGTCGGGGATCTTCATCGACCATGGCACCGGCATTGTGATCGGCGAGACCGCCGTGATCGGCGATGATGTTTCGATGCTGCAGGACGTGACCCTGGGGGGCACCGGTGCCGAACGCGGTGACCGCCACCCCAAGATCGGCAAGGGCGTGCTGCTGGCCGCTGGGGCCAAGGTGCTGGGCAATATCCATATCGGCGACTACGCCAAGATCGCGGCCGGGTCTGTGGTGCTGAAGCCGGTTCCCGCCGGTTGCACCGCCGCCGGTGTGCCTGCCCGGCTGGTGAATTGCCCCACCTGCGAGGAGCCCGCCCGCAGCATGGACCAAGGCCTGGCCGACGGCGTGGATGACTATGTCATCTGACGGTTTCTAAGCGGCGCGTGACGGGCTCTAGGATTTTGTTTTGTCGCGCGTTTGATCGGAAAACCAGTTCCCACTTTTCGGAACGCGCTCTAGGTCTTTGTCTTGTCGCGCGTTTGATCCGAAAACCGGTTCCCACTTTTCGGAACGCGCTCTAGGTTCCGCCGCTGTTGAATCGAGGAGTTGGCCGTGGACGAGAGAATGATGCGCAAGCTGGAGGGTCACATGCGTGGCACCTTTGCCAATGCGCGGATCACCCTGGTGCCTCGCCCCAAGCAGAAGGACTCTGCCGAGGTCTATATCGGCGAAGAGTTCGTCGGCGTGCTGTTTGAAGATGAAGACGGCGACGGGTCGTTCATGTTCGAGATGGCGATTCTGGCCGAAGACCTGCCGTAACCCCAATTCCGGGCGTTTGGTGACGCGGCGGAGATTTTGATGATCCAGGCCTGGCTCAAACGCTTCGGTCGCGCCGACCCGCCGCCTGCGGGAACCCAGGCCGACCCGGCTGGCTTTCGCAAGATCCGGTTCATCGGTGACGAGGACGAGGAGGGCCTGGGCCGGTTCTACGGCGAATTGCCGACCCCTGCGGCGGATGCTGGCTGCCTCAGAGTTCTGGCTCTGTCAGGGGGTGGGGCCGGCGGTGCCTTTGGTGCCGGCGCCCTGGTGGGCCTGACCAAGGCGGGTCTGCGACCGCATTTTGACATGGTGACCGGGGTGAGCACAGGGGCGCTGATTGCCCCCTTTGCCTTCCTGGGTTCGGCGTGGGACGCGCAACTGACCGGGGCCTATCTCGGCGGTGATGCCTCGGTGATCCTGGACTGGAAGACCCTGCGACCGGGCTTGAGCCTCTATGCCAGCGAGCCGCTCTCGGTCCTGGTCAATCACTATATCGATCAGGCCCTGCTGCAGGCCGTGGCCCTGGCCCACCAGACCGGTCGGCGGCTGTTTGTGGCCACCACCAACCTCGATACCCAACTGCTTTCGATCTGGGACATGGGGGCTATTGCGTCCCAGGGCGGCGAGGCCGCGCTTCAGCTGTTCAAGGATGTGCTGATCGCCTCGGCCAGTCTGCCGGGCCTGTTTCCGCCAACGATGATTTCGGTGGAGAGTGAGGGGGCGAAGTTTGAAGAGATGCATGTGGACGGCGGCACCATCACCCCGCTGTTCATCGCGCCCCAGCCGCTGATCGTGCGGCGGGCGCGGGACTGGTCGGCCTCCGATGTCGAGGTCTATGCCCTGATCAATACCACCCTGGAGCATGACGCCACCACCACGGCCATGGGGGTGGTGCCCATCCTGCTCCGCAGCTTTGAACTGATGTTGCGGTCGTCCTACCGCGATGCCCTGCGCTCGGTAGGGGCCTTCTGCGAGATCAACGGATTTTCCCTGCGCACCGCCTCGATCCCCGCCGACTTTGGCGGGGTGAACATGCTGCGGTTCGATCAGGACCTGCTGGCCAAGATGTTCCAGCATGGCCAGGATCTGGCTCAGGCCGAGAGGCTGTGGACCAAGGTCCGGTAGGACGGGACGGCCTCAAGGGAGCCCTTGGGGCCGGCCCGCCCAAGACGGTCAGAGAACGCCGAGCATCTCGGCCACAAGCGGGTGGCGGACGATGTCGCGGTCCTTCAGGCGGACCACGGCGATATTGCTGACGGTCTCCAGCTTGTCGGCGACAGGGCCCAGGCCGGAAAGCTCAGGCAGCAGGTCTGACTGGTTGGGGTCGCCGGTGACCACCATGGTGGAGTGCCAGCCCAGGCGGGTCAGCAGCATCTTGAGCTGGCCATAGGTGCAGTTCTGCGCCTCATCGATCACCACGAAGGCGTTGTTCAGGGTGCGGCCGCGCATGAAGCCGACGGGGGCGATCTCGATGGCCCCCTCGGTCATCAGGGCCCGGACCCGCTTCATGGACAGGCGGTCCGACAGGGCGTCGTAGAGGGGGCGCAGATAGGGGGCGAGCTTGTCCTCCATCTCTCCCGGCAGGAAGCCCAGGGACTCTCCGGCCTCGACGGCGGGACGCGACAGTACGATGCGTCCGACCTTCCCGGCCTCCAGGGCTTCCACCGCCTTGGCGATGGCCAGATAGGTCTTGCCGGTGCCGGCCGGACCCAGGGCCATTACCAGGTTCTTGGCGTCGATGGCGGCGATCAGTTCGTCCTGCCCTGGTGATTTGGACTTGATGGTTTTCAGATAGCCCTGCTCGCGATCATCATTGTGATGGGCCAGTGGCGACCAGGCTCGTTCTACCGGCAGCCGGCGGATCTTGCTGTCATCCTGGAACTGGCCAGCATCAAAGGCGCCTTCGCGCACGTGTCGCTTCAGGGCTCGCTTGGTCATCAAAGCCTCCGTTGGGCATGAAAAAAGGGCGTATCCGCAATGGATAGCCCTTCGAGGTCGACTGGGGTTTGGGGGAGCGCAGAGGCGCGTCGCCTGCAGCCTGGCGGGCCGCTTTCAGTTCGCAATCCTGGCGGCTGACCCCGCCGAAGCCACAAACGCGACACCCTGGTCTCCGTCCTGCGGGACGCCAGAAGCCGAAATCGGATCCTGGCCGAACGGGAAAGCCTATGGCCTCCTCGAATCGCCCGACTAAGGTGATCCTAACGGGGTTAATCGCAGATTAAGCAACGCTTCTGCGACAATAGACGGGGTGAAAGCATGGGTGTCTATAACTTGGGCGAGGTTGGTCCCGAACTGCCGGGTCCGGACGAATACTGGATAGCACCGAACGCTGCGGTGATGGGGAGGGTGATTCTCAAGAAGA
>JANPAO010000498.1:0-2464 GCA_031429955.1 Phenylobacterium sp.
GTTCGAGAGGTTCCCAACCCTGCGGGGTGCCAGTGTGGAACTGGGTGCCGGCTTGGTGCCGTCCCTGCTGACTCGCCTGGATTGGGTGGCCAAGAACTGGATCCGCGCCGACAAAAATCAGACCCCCTTCAGCCGCAAGCCGTCGGAAATGCTCACCCAGCAGATGGCCTTCACGCCCTTCGTCTTCGAAGACGTCGGCGTGCTGATCGATCAGTCCAGCCCTGAGCTCTATCTGTTCTCCAGCGACTATCCTCACGTCGAAGGCGGGCGCGACCCCATCAAGAAGTTCGAGGGCTTCCTGGGCGATCGCAGTGAGGCGATCCGGGACGCCTTCTATGCGGAGAACTTCCTGCGCATCTTCCCCGATGCCCGGGTCTCCGAACCCGCCAAGGGCCTCGTCTCCGCCGGCTAGGGGACGTAGGTGCCGCCGTTGACGTGGATGACCTGCCCCTGGATGAACTCGGCCGCCGGGCTCAGCAGGTACTCCACCATGGCGGCATAGTCGCTATCGCGGCTCATCCGCCCGGACGGATTGGTTCGGGCGGCGCGGTCAAAGACCCGCGCAGCCGCCTCCTCCCCGCCCACCATGCTGGCGACGGAGGTGGTGGCGACAAGGCCTGGAGCCACGGTGTTGATGCGGATTCCTAAGGGGGCCAGTTCCGGCACCAGATAGCGTGCCAGGCTCTCGGCCAGGGCCTTACCCACCCCGATGGCGCCATAGTTGGCCTGGGCCACTCGCGCCCCGGCGCTGGAAATGAACACCACGGAACTTCCCCTGCCCAACCGGGGCATGGCTGCCCGCACGAGGTAGAAGAGCGACATTCCGTTGACCTGGACGGCCTGGGTGAAACGCTCGGGATCGGCCTCCAGAAGGGAGGTTGGGTAGATCATGGCCGCACTGTGGACCAGGTGGACAGGCCCTTCCTGAGGCACCGCCGCCATCAGCTCCGTGGCACCCTCCAGATGCCCGACATCGGCCTTCACGGTGAAGACCGTGGCCCCCGTCGGAGCCAGCCGGGCCTTGGCAGCCTCGGCCGCAGCATGGTCGGAGAGATAGGCCAGGACGAGGGTTTCCCCTGGCCGAGCCAGTCGTTCGGCAATAGCCAGGCCGATGCCCTTCGTGCCGCCGGTGACGATAATGGTCATGGGGTCTACAGGGTTCCAGAGGTTTAGGCACCGACGCCGCTGTTCCAGAGCGCCGGCCCGAGCGCCCCTATAGGCCTCGGGCGCTTGGCAGGGTCCCTATGCCAGAAGATACCAGAAGTCGAGGTCCACGCCGTCGGCCGGAAAGAGGTCTAAGAGGGGCTGACAGTCCACATGACCGACGTAGCCGGCGCAGGTGCGACGCGTATCTGCCAGGGTTCGGCCAAACGCCACTTCGCAGTATGTCTCGTGATCTATCTGGCCAACGAAGTGCTCACAGGTGTTGGTCGAGCCACGAAGATAAGTGGCTTCGATGTGATCGGACGCCGCGCGCACAGCCGCGGCCGTGGTCTTGGTGGGGTCTGCGACCCGGAACGTCCCAAATTCGACACAGGAGAAGTCTGTCGGTAGACGCACTCTTTCCTTCAGAATGAGGCTCTTGCTCAGCCTTATGCTTTCGCGGTTCAGCATCTGCATCAGGCCATGGGAACTCTCGGCCTCGGGATGGCGACGCGACATTTGGTCAAAGGCCGCCTCATCCGTCGCCAGGATCACGTCGGCGAAGCCTCCCCGCAGGTTTCCGAGAAAGGCATGGAAAAGGATTCCATCCTGCCTGGACAGGAACTCCTCCTGCCACCTCAGCGCGGCAGCAACGACGGCCTCCGGCGTGCCGTCGCTCGCCCGTTCGTAGCGCGCAAATCCCATCACGCGGGCAGTTCCTGTTTCTCTGATCAGCACCTTTGTCACTCCCTGAAGGCTCGCCGGGTTTCCGATCCTGGTGATCGGTCCACGAAGTGCGTATGACCAAGCCGTCAGACAGAAACTGTCAGGGAGCGACATGCGCGCAGCACGCCTATTTGCCTTGCTCGACCGGCTGCGCATTAGCAGGACGCCTGTTTCGGCGGTGGAACTGGCCGAACTGACTGGCGTGAGCCAGCGCACGATCTATCGTGACATGGCGTCTCTTCAGGCGATGGGCGCGCCGATCCGTGGCGAAGGCGGCATCGGCTATCAGATGGAGAAGGGGCACTTCCTGCCTCCGCTCCACTTTGACGAAGATGAGCTGGACGCGATTGCAATCGGCATGCAGCTTGTCGCCGCGCGTGGCGATGGTGCGCTAGGGCGTGCAGCGGACCGGGTAACTGCCAAACTTGAGGCTGTTCTGCCGCCAGGAGACCGGGGCCGCGTGCGTCAGTCCCGCATGATCGCCCGGTCGTCTCCCACAACGGCCGGACCGTTCCTTGCGACACTCCGAAGCGCAGTCAAGCGTCGGATTAAGCTGGAGGTGGTCTACTCCGATTTTGCAGGGAACCTCAGCACG
>JANPAO010000499.1:0-3468 GCA_031429955.1 Phenylobacterium sp.
GCCGAGGCCTTCCAACAGATCATGGCTGACGAACAGCGTCCGGTGCTGATCGCCCGGGAAGGATTCAAGACCGGGGGTGTCGTGGCCGTGGCCTGGGACGGCGGCAAGGAGGCCTCCCGCGCCGCACGCCTGGCCATGCCCCTGCTGGAAAAGGCCTCCCGCGTCGTCATCCTGGCCGCCCCCAAGGCCAGCTCCCGCAGCTTCGATCCGGCCCGGTTGCAGGCCTACTACGCCGTCCGGGGCATAGCCTGCGACGTCGAGATCCTGCCCGACTCCGGCGACGCCGCGCCCCTGCTGCTCTACGCCACCAACAAGGCCGGTGCCGATGTCCTGGTGGCCGGTGCCTTCGGCCACCCGCGTCTGCAGGAGTTCATCTTCGGCGGCACGACCCGCTCGCTCCTGGCCGCCGACAAGCCGTCGCTGTTCTTATCCCACTGACGTTGAAGAGGTCGCCCCATGAGTCTGTCGCGCATCGTGATGCGGCTTGCCCGCAACCCCGGCACTGAGTTTGCGGGGGGCGATGATCACCGGGGTTACACCCTGACCGCACCTCTGACGGTGGACGGCCACATCGACGAGCCGGCCTATGCCAAGGTCCGGGCCCAGTGCGTTGTTCGCCGCTTCAACCCCGACGAGGAGCCTGCCGAAGGTCGCCTGTCGCGTCGCGGCAAGAGCTGGTTCTTTGACTATGATGCCGACGACACCGCCGACGACGAGCCGGTCCATCGCCTTGGCGATCACCGCTTCGCCATCGGCGAGTACGTGACCGTCGCTGACGAAGACGGGCGACCCCTGACCTATAAGGTGGTGGAGGTGCAGCCGATCTGACGGTGGCCGCCCCCAGGTCCGCGAACGATCAGACCCCGCCGTTGCGACGGACCAGCTTCTTGACGTCGTCATACATGTCGCCGCGCTGGCTACCGCCACCCTTGGACTTGACGACCGCCACGGTGAGTGGCCCAACCTTGGGGCCCGCTGCCTCATAGCCCAGGAACTTGTACCCGCTGGTCAGATCCTCGCCGGTATAGACATAGGTGGCCCGGAAGCCGCGCTGCTCCCGTGCCAGGGCTTCCCCGCGCAGTCGTACATCGCGAAAGAGCTTGATGGTCGCCGTGGAGCCTTCCCCGTCGGCATCGACATGGATGGGGCCAACCCGGACATCGGCCTTGTCGCCATCGGTGACGATGTGGATCCCCGGCAGGTCCACCCGGGCATGCTCGCCGCCGTCCTTACTCTGGTCCACCGAGACGACCGTTTCCGAACCCTCGGCGGCGGCGTCAGCCTTGGCCTCGGCGATAATGACATCTGCGCTGCTCTTGGCCTTGGCGTCGGCAACCTGGTCGGCTGGTGGCGTGCGCGACACGCCGCCTAGGGCCTTCAACTCCGCCTCAAGGGGTGCCAGGGTCGCCCGCACGTCGCCCTTCAGCGGCATGCGGGTCAGGGTCACCTCTGCACCGTCCGCCTCGCGATAGGCGCAAACCTTCCCGTCCGGCGACATGCTCAGCCGGGTCAGGCTGCCCTGCGTCGCGGGACAGTCCAGCCGCGCACTGAGGGGCGGTGCCTGCTGGCAGGCGGTAAGGGCCAGGGCCGAGGCGGTCAGCAGACTCAGGGTTTTCATAGATATTGGGCTCCGATCCCATTCGTGACGAAGGGTGACCGGAGCCCGTCGATTGGTCGAGTGAATTCGCTGTAAGGCCTACTGGCCCGGGCGAGATCCGGCACCCTCGCGCCGCGCCAGGAAGGCCAGGCGCTCGAACAGATGGACGTCCTGCTCGTTCTTCAGCAGGGCACCGTGCAGTGGCGGGATCAGCTTGGTGGGGTCTCTCTCCGCCAGGGCTGCGGCGTCGATATCCTCGACCATCAGCAGCTTCAGCCAGTCCAGGAGCTCGGAGGTGGAGGGCTTCTTCTTCAGCCCCGGCACCTTGCGCATGTCGTAGAAGATCCGCAGGGCCTCAGCCACCAGCTTCTGCTTGATGCCGGGATAGTGGACCTCGACGATCTCGTTCATCGTCTCGGCTTCGGGGAAGCGGATATAGTGGAAGAAGCAGCGGCGCAGGAAGGCGTCGGGCAGTTCCTTCTCATTGTTGGAGGTGATGATCACGATGGGGCGGATCTCCGCCTTGATCGTCTCATTGGTCTCGTAGACGTAGAATTCCATCCGATCGAGCTCCTGCAGGAGGTCGTTGGGGAATTCGATGTCCGCCTTGTCGATCTCGTCGATCAGCAGGATCGGGCGCTTGCCGGCGGTGAAGGCCTCCCAGAGCTTGCCCTTTTTGATGTAGTTCTTCACGTCCTTGACGCGCTCATCGCCCAACTGGCTGTCGCGCAGGCGGGTCACGGCGTCATATTCATAGAGGCCCTGATGGGCCTTGGTGGTGGACTTGATGTGCCAGGTGATCATCTCGGCCCCCAGGGCCTTGGCGATCTCAAAGGCCAGGACGGTCTTGCCGGTCCCAGGCTCACCCTTGATCAACAGCGGGCGCTCCAGCGCAATGGCGGCATTAACGGCCACCTTGAGGTCATCGGTGGCGACGTAATTCTCGGTGCCTTCAAAACGCTGGCGTTCGCTCATAATGGGCTCCTCGGGGCGAGACGTGGAACGACGCTCGCGCTCGAACAAATGTTTAACCTAGCCCCAACCTAAAGAGCCAGCCGAGACATTCAAGCGACTTGAGGGCCTGAACCGGCCGAATGTTCGAGACCTATGCGGCCTTCCGTAAGGGCATAAGGCCTCCTACCAGGGGATGGGGGAACCATCCCAGGCCAGGAAGCTGCCATTGTCCTCAGGTCCCAGGCGATCCATCAGCGCCAGCAGGGCATTGGCCGCCTGCGGCGTCGAGAACAGTTTGCCCGGGTCAAGCCGTCCGCGAAAGGGCGCGCTGAGATCGGTCTCCACCGTGCCGGGGTGCAGGGCGACGCACAGGCCCAGCGGTCGAGTACGCCGGTGTTCAATCGCCAGGGTTCGGACCAGCATGTTGAGCGCGGCCTTGGCGGCGCGGTAGCCATACCACCCCCCTAGGTGGTTGTCGGAGATGCTGCCGACCCGGGCCGACAGGACGGCAAACAGGCTTGGCCCCTCTCTTGGTGTCAGGGGCAGGAAATGCTTGGCGACCAGGGCCGGTCCCGCCGCATTGATGGCGAACAGGCTCGTAAGTGTCGCCAGATCCAGGGACCGCATGGCCTTTTCCGGCGCGACGCCGTTCACCTGCAGGCGTCCGGTGGCCACGATGATCCGCCCTGGAGCCCCCAGGTCCCGGGCGCAGGCGGCGGCTGCGGCCAGGCTGGCTTCCTCCAGAATGTCGATGGGGTGCCAGGTTCGGTGCCGGTCGTCTGTCCATCCCTCAGGGCGCTGCCGGGACAAGGCCAGCAGGTGGTCATAGGCCGGATCGGCATGGAGTTTCGTCGCCAAGGCCCCGCCAATCCCGCCGGCGGCACCTAGGACAATGGCTAGGTTTCTCTCGGCCATTC
>JANPAO010000500.1:0-1783 GCA_031429955.1 Phenylobacterium sp.
GTCGAGCCACATCTGATCGAGCTGGTGCAGGATCGGGAGGGCAAGACCATCTTCCGCGCGGACAAACGCGACTGCAGCCGCTGCGGTGTCGGCTTCAGCGGCGATGAGAGCCCGCGCATCGCGCCTGGCGGGGCCCAGATGATGGACCCCATCACCGCCTATCAGATCACCTCCATGCTCCAGGGCGTGGTGCAGCGCGGCACGGCGACCTCGGCCTCGGTTCTCGGGCGCCCGGTGGGCGGCAAAACCGGCACCACCAACGAATATCGCAGCGCCTGGTTCGTGGGCTTTACCCCCCAGGTCGTTGCGGGCGTATTTGTTGGGTTCGACGACAATCGCAGCCTGGGGGAGGGCGAGACCGGCACCGTGGCGGCCGTGCCGATCTTCACCGAGTTCATGATGGAGGCCACCAAGGGCCTGCCCAAGACCGAGTTCAAGGCGCCCAAGAACGCCAAGTTCGTCATGGTGCGGGGCATCCGCGAGGCCTTCAAGCCCGGCACCGAGCCCAAGGTCGCCGTTTCGGCCGGCGCGTACCGTCCCAGCGAGGGGCCGCAGCCCTATCAGCAGGTCTGGCCCGACGGCCAGCCGACCGGCGCGCCCGCGCCACCCGCCGCGCCGAAGAAGCCAGATGACATGAGCGGGTTGTACTAGGGCGGGCAAACCGCTACTGCCCGCCGCTCACGTTTCGAAGGAATTTCCCATGAGAGCGGATGTTGAGGCTGCCAAGGCTGACATCGAGCAGTCGATCGACTTGCTCAGGAGGCGTCTTTGACTGGGAACCTGCCCTTCGAAAACTCCACGAGCTGAACGCCCGCGTCGAGGATCCGACGCTCTGGGACAATGCTGCAGCGGCCCAGGCCATCACCCAGGAGCGCGCCAAGCTGGCCGCCAGCGTCGAGGCGGTCTTGGCCGTCGAGCGTGATCTGGCCGATGCGCTCGGCTATGCCGAAATGGCTGATGAGGAGGGGGACGAGGCCACCCTCGACGATGCCCGTGCCCAGCTAAAGGCCATCAAGGACCGAGCCGGCCGGGCCGAACTGGAGGCCCTGCTCTCTGGCGAGGCCGACAGCAACGAAGCCTTCATGGAAATCAATTCCGGGGCTGGCGGAACAGAGTCCAACGACTGGGCGGGCATGTTGCTGCGCATGTACACCCGCTGGGCCCAGGCCCGCGGCATGACCGTCGATTTCCTGGAGGAGACGTCCGGCGAACAGGCCGGCATCAAGTCGGTGACCCTGCAGATCAAGGGCCACAACGCCTATGGCTGGCTGAAGACCGAGGCCGGGGTCCATCGCCTGGTGCGCATATCGCCCTTCGATTCCGCCTCCAAGCGCCACACCAGCTTTGCCTCGGTCTGGGTCTATCCGGTGGTGGACGACACCATCGTCATCGACATCAACCCGTCCGATGTGCGCACCGACACCTACCGCGCCTCCGGCGCCGGCGGCCAGCACATCAACAAGACCGACTCAGCCGTCCGC
This sequence comes from Phenylobacterium sp., assembly GCA_031429955.1. Classification (GTDB taxonomy): domain Bacteria; phylum Pseudomonadota; class Alphaproteobacteria; order Caulobacterales; family Caulobacteraceae; genus Phenylobacterium. The sequence continues at coordinate 1,482 of JANPAO010000500.1, forward strand.
CTGACCCACATCCCCACCGGGGTGGCCGTGGCCTGCCAGGCGGGGCGCTCGCAGCACCAGAACCGCGAGGAAGCCTGGAAGATGCTGCGCGCCCGGCTCTACGAGGCCGAGTTGCAAAGGCGCGAGGCGGCGCAACAGGCTCTGGAAGACCAGAAGACCGACATCGGCTGGGGCCACCAGATCCGCAGCTACGTCCTGCAGCCCTATCAGATGGTCAAGGACCTGCGGACGGGGGTCGAGACCTCCGACACCGCCGGCGTGCTCGACGGCGATCTCGACCAGTTCATGGGCGCCGCCTTGGC
>JANPAO010000501.1:0-2942 GCA_031429955.1 Phenylobacterium sp.
GTTCCCGTGCTGATCAGCGAAGACATGGTTGGCATGAAGCTCGGTGAGTTCGCGCCTACCCGGTACTTCCCCGGCCACGCCGCCGACAAGAAGGCGAAGAGGAAGTAGCATGTCCAAGCAAGCGAAACCCCGCCGCCTCGAAGGCATCGAATCGATGGCCAAGGTCCGCACCCTGCGCACCTCGGCCCAGAAGCTGAACCTGGTCGCTCAGTCGATCCGCGGCCTCAAGGTGCAGCGGGCCCTGAACGAACTCGAGTTCAGCCCCAAGCGCATCGCCAAGGATGTGCGCAAGGCCCTGGCCTCGGCGATCTCCAATGCCGAAAACAACCACAACCTCGACATCGACTCTCTGGTCGTGGCCGAGGCCTTCGTGGGCAAGAACCTGGTGATGAAGCGTTTCGCCGCCCGTGCTCGGGGCCGTGCGTCGCGCGTGGAAAAGCCGTTCAGCGAGATCACCATCGTGGTCCGCGAACTGGGTGAGGCTGCCTGATGGGTCAGAAAGTAAATCCGGTCGGGCTTCGCCTCGGCATCAACCGTACCTGGGACAGCCGTTGGTTCGCCGACGGTCCCGACTACGGCAAGCTGCTGCACGAAGACATCAAGGTCCGTAAGATGCTGAAGAAGCGTCTCTATCAGGCCGGCGTGTCGCGCATCATCATCGAGCGCCCGCACAAGAAGTGCCGCATCACCATCTATGCCGCGCGCCCTGGCGTGATCATCGGCAAGAAGGGTGCGGACATCGACAAGCTCCGCAAGGACGTCAACACAATCACCGACGGCGAGGTTCACCTGAACATCGTCGAGATCCGCAAGCCTGAGACCGACGCCCAACTGGTGGCCGAGAACATCGCCCAGCAGCTCGAGCGCCGGATCGCCTTCCGTCGGGCCATGAAGCGTTCGCTGCAGAGCGCAATGCGTCTGGGTGCCAAGGGCATGCGGGTTGAAGTGGCCGGTCGTCTCGGTGGTGCCGAAATCGCCCGGACCGAGAGCTATCACGAAGGCCGTGTTCCGCGTCACACCCTGCGGGCCGACATCGATTACGGCGTCACCGAAGCCAAGACCACCTACGGCATCATCGGCGTGAAGGTCTGGGTCTTCAAGGGCGAGGTCCTCGACCACGATCCGATGGCTCTGGACAAGCGTCTTGCCACCGAGTCTGGCCCGGCCGGTGAAGGTGGCGGTCGTGATCGTTCGGGCGATCGCCCCGATCGTGCGCCGCGCCGTGATCGTCGCGACCAGGCTGGAGCGTAGGATTTAGAGCTATGCTGTCACCGAAGAAAACCAAGTACCGCAAGCAGTTCAAGGGCAAGATCCACGGGAACTCGAAGGGCGGCTTCACGCTGAACTTCGGCTCCTATGGTCTGAAGTCGGTTGAGCCTGAGCGGATCACCGCCCGTCAGATCGAGGCCGCCCGTCGGGCGATCACCCGTCAGATGAAGCGTCAGGGCCGGGTCTGGATCCGGATCTTCCCCGACGTTCCGGTCACCGACAAGCCCGCCGAAGTTCGGATGGGTAAGGGTAAGGGCGCTGTTGAGTACTGGGCCGCGCGCGTCGCGCCGGGCCGGATCATGTTTGAAATCGACGGCGTGCCCGACGATGTGGCCCGCGAAGCCCTGCGCCTCGGCGCGGCCAAGCTTCCGGTCAAGACCCGCATTGTCACGCGCATCGACCCTGTCGTGGCGGAGGCCGCGTGATGAAGATTGATGACGTCCGGGGCATGACGCCCGATCAACTGGCCGAGTCGCTGCTGAACCTGAAGAAGGAGCAGTTCAATCTGCGCTTTCAGGCGGCAACCGGCCAGGTCGAGAAGACCCACCGCTCCAACGAGGTCCGCAAGGATATCGCGCGGATCAAGACCATCCTGCGTGCCAAGCAGGCTGTGGCTTAAGGAGAACGATACATGCCCAAGCGAATTCTCGAAGGCGTCGTCGTCTCCGACAAGGGTGACAAGACGCTCGTGGTGAAGGTCGAACGGACCTTCCTGCATCCGGTGCTGAAGAAGACCGTCCGTCGGTCGAAGAAGTACCACGCCCATGACGAGGCCAACGTCTACAAGGCCGGCGAAGTCGTCCGCATTGTTGAATGCGCGCCGAAGTCGAAAACCAAGACCTGGGAAGCGCTGCCTAAGGCCGCCGCTGTCCAGGGCTCGTAAGGAAGGTCTGATCCTATGATCCAGATGCAGACTAACCTCGAAGTCGCCGACAATTCCGGTGCCCGTCGTGTGATGTGCATCAAGGTGCTCGGTGGCGCAGGCCGTCGTTACGCCGGCGTGGGCGACAAGATTGTCGTCTCCGTCAAGGAAGCCATTCCGCGCGGTCGGGTGAAGAAGGGCGACGTCCTTCAGGCCATCGTCGTGCGCACGTCCTCAGCGATCAAGCGCAAGGACGGCTCGGTGATCCGTTTCGACAAGAACGCTGCGGTTATTGTGAACAAGCAAAGCGAGCCGATCGGCACGCGGATCTTCGGCCCGGTTCCCCGCGAACTGCGCGCCAAGAACCACATGAAGATCATTTCCCTCGCCCCTGAGGTGCTGTGATGGCCGCAAAGATTAAGAAGGGGGATCGCGTTGTGATCCTCGCCGGAAAGGACAAGGGCCGCCAAGGCGCTGTTCTGAAGGTCATGCCCAAGGAAAGTCGCTTGGTGGTGGAAGGCCTGAACCTGGTTCAGCGTCACACCCGTCCCACCCAGGCCGATCCCCAGGGCGGTATCAAGAGCAAGGAAGCCGCGCTGCACGTCTCGAACGTCGCCATCGTGGATTCCAAGGGCAAGCCGACCCGTGTCGGTTTCCGGGTCGAAGGCGACAAGAAAGTCCGCGTCGCCAAGACGACCGGTGAGGTGATCAATGGCTGAGCAAGCTTATGAGCCGCGGCTGAAGTCCGAATATCGCCAGCGCATCCGCGCGGCGATGAAGGAACAGTTTGGCTATTCCAACGAGATGCAGA
>JANPAO010000502.1:0-16780 GCA_031429955.1 Phenylobacterium sp.
TCGTCGAAGCGGTCATGGGAAACATCTCCTGCGGAGCACCATAGTCAGGCAAGCCGCCTTGCATTCCCTTAACGGCGGCGCAGGTTTTGGAGGTTCTGGCAGCCGGTCTGCCGATGCGCTCACGCCCTTAACTCTGTAGGATGGGGTCGCGGGTAGGGGGCATGGCCGATGAGCGCGGCGCGACAGGAGCTGGCGGCCAGGGTCGGCGGGGCGAGACGGCTGGTGGCCTTTACCGGGGCAGGCATATCAACGGAGTCGGGCATCCCCGACTTTCGCTCGCCGGGCGGGGTGTGGAGCAAGATGAGCCCGATTCCCTATGCAGACTTCGTCGCCGACTCAGAGAGGCGTCGCGAGGCCTGGAGCCGGGTCTTTTCCGGCCGCGCCGGTTGGGTGGGGGCCGCACCCAATGCTGGGCACATGGCCCTGGTGGCCCTCTATGGCCGGGGCAAGCTGGCCAGCGTCATCACCCAGAATGTCGACAACCTGCACCAGGACTCCGGCCTGCCGGCTGACAAGGTGATCGAGCTGCACGGCAATGCCAGCTATGCCACCTGCCTTGAGTGCGAGCGGCGACATGAACTGGCCGACCTGCGTCCTGCCTTTGAGGCCACCGGGGCCTTGCCCGCTTGTGAGGCCTGCGGCGGGATCGTCAAGACCGCCACCATCTCCTTTGGCCAGGCCCTGAAACCCCAGGTCCTCCGCCGCGCCGAGCAGGAGAGCCTGGACTGCGACCTGTTCCTGGTCCTGGGATCGTCTCTGGTGGTCTATCCGGCGGCGGCCCTGCCGGAGATCGCCAAGCGGCAGGGCGCCCAACTGGTGATTGTGAATCGTGAACCCACCGCTCTAGACCCCGTGGCTGACCTGGTGATCTACGATGAGATCGGGGCTGTCCTGACCGACCTGGTGGCGACGCTTTAGGGTTTCACCGGACGGGCCCGGAGGCGGGCAGGTATAGGGTCGGCCCGAAATTCCGCAGCCAGGCCGATCTTGGCATTGCAGGCCGGGCATCGCACCACCGCCGTGTCCTCCAGGCTGGAGGCCACATTGAACCCGGTCCCGCAGGGTTTGCACTTCCAGCCGAAAACCTCTGGCGCCGGCGGTGCCGGTCGGGTCGGAGCGATTTTGGGCCGCAGAGGCTCTGGACCCAGGGGCCGGGTGGGCGGGTTCTTGAGGCTGAGGATCTTGCGCGGGCGCGGTTCGTCAGTCATCGCCCCACCTAGACCCTGACCGTTTCAGATGGGTCCATCTGAAACGGCAAGAAGGGTCTCGTTTCAAATGTTTAGAGCGTGACAGGCGCTTCAACCGGCATCCACTTGAAGCTGTCACGCTCTAGACCTCGACGCCGGCCTCGCGCAGCAGGCGGACCATACGCTTGAGCAGGGTGGCGTTCTGCTGGGCCATGGCAAGGACCATCTGCGGATTCTGGTTCTCATTTGTCCCCACCAGCCCGCCGTCGATCTCGATCAAGGAGCCCGCCGCGATCAGCTTTTCCACCCGTCGTCGCGCCGTTTCATAGGACATTCCCAGCGACAGGGCCACGGCATTGCGGCTGATGGGGCGCTTGACCTCCACGGGCTCGGGCTGATCGAGCCTGGCATATTGCATCCCCTGGATCGGATCGGCACTGAGGTGGGCCACATTGGCCACGGCCACCGTCGAGAGGATCAGGGCATCGAGGGGATCATGGGGGCTGCTGCGCAGGATCGCGCTGTAGATGGAGATCACATAGTCCATCGAGAGCCGGGAGATCAGTCGTATGTGCCGAGGATCATCCATGGGGGTACTGCGACTAACTGACGTTCACTGGGGGATCTCACTTCTGCGGTGATTCGGCAGGCGCACGCAGGCACGACACCGTGGTTGCGCGGATATGTTCGGGCGTGGGTGCTGGCGGGAAGAGAATGGTGCCGCTTAGGTGACTCGAACACCTGACCCCATCATTACGAATGATGTGCTCTACCAGCTGAGCTAAAGCGGCCTAACGCGGCAGGACGGCGAACCGGTCTGCGCGGGAGCGCCTATTTAGCTGCTCTGGGGCCGCTCGCCAAGCGGCGTCGCGCCTGGGGTCGTCTCTGGCCCAAGGGGGGACTTGGTGGGGGCTCGGGCGGGTCGTCGTCATAGAGGCCTTCGTCGCCTTCATAGGGCGGGGGCGCGGCCTCCTGGCCCGCGAGGAAGGGGGTGCTGTCGGCATAGGAGAGGGGCAGCTTCGGCAGTTCGCTCATGGTCGGTTCGGCCCGTTCCAGGCGCGGATGGATCAATTCGCCGGTCTCGGCATAGGTGGTGGCGAGCCTGGCCCAGTCGGCGGGCAGATAGACAAAGGCCTGGCCGTCAGGGTCCAGGTCACTCCAGTCGGCCTCCTGGGGCGCACTGATGGCCCGCGCGATCCACAGGCGGGCCTCGTCGGGCTGGGCCCCGGCAAAGGCCACCCGCGCCATCAGTCCGGCGATGCGGGCCGTGACGGGTTCGCGCTCCACGGCCTTGGCTGCGTCCCGGGCGGCGGCGGCGGCCCCGGCGATCAGGGCCTGTTCCACAAACAGGATCTTGCTTTCCCGCGCGGTAGGATTGAGCTGGGCCAGGTCGTTCAGCCGTTGGGCGCGCTGCTTGGGGGTCTCATTGGTTTTCAGGTCGCGATAGGCCAGCCAGAGGGCGGGATGGGGGGCGACCTTCCAGGCAGACTCCAGAACCTGGGCGGCGCGATTGGCCTTGCCCTCCGCGGCCAGCAGGCGCGCGGCCATCACCACGCCTGGAGCAAAGCCTGGCGCCAGCTTGGCGGCCTCGACCGCATAGTCGGTGGCCTGACCCCGGGCCTTGGGGTCGCCCTCCAATTGGGCGGCCGACGCCGACAGTAGGGCCGCCCGGGCACGTTCGGCCACGATGGGGGAGACGATCTTGCGGTCCAGGGCGGTCTTGACCAGGTCCAGGGCCTGGCCCCAGTCGGCGGCCTCCAGCCTCGCCTCCAGCAGGGCGCGCCAGGCCCAGACGGCGGTGCGGGTCTGGGCAAAGGCCTGTTCAGCGTGACGCAGGGCACCGGCCTTGTCACCCTGGGTGAGGGCCAGTTGCATCAGGCCCTTGTGGCCCGCCAGCCGCATTTCCGGGAAACCCAGCATGGCCGAATAGGCGGCCTGGGCGGCAATGCCGTCGCCGGCCACCTCGGCGGCCTGGGCGGCCAGAACCCGCACCAGACCAGGAGCCTCATCGGCCAGGTCGGCGGCCTTCAGCGCCAGGCGGCGGGCCTCGGCCCCATCGCCGGCCGCAGCCGCCAGGAAGCCTCGGGTCAGGGTCTCATTGGCCTGGCGGCGACGGATTTCGGTGCGGGCGCGGGCATTGCGACGCGGAGTCTCCAGAACCCAGAGCAACAGCCGCCAGCCGCTCATGGCCACCAGGGCCACAGCCAGGGTGATCAGGGCCATGGCCGCAGCGGTCATGTCGGCCCGCCACCCCAGCCAGACAATGCTGGCATGGCCCGGCTCGCCGGTCATGGCCAGAATGGCGGTGGCCACCGCCATCACCAGGAAGACGACAAGGATATTGCCGATCATAGGCCGCCCTGGGCCTGGCGCGCGAGATCCTCCAGCGCCTGCAAGCGAACCGCTGAGACGCGGCGATCAATCTCGGCCCGGGACTCCGCGGCAGCTCGCCAGGCGGCCATGGCATCGCGGCCCCCCGGCGGCAGGGCATCCAGGGTCTTTAGGGCGTGATCCAGGTCCCCCTCTGATACCTGGCGTTCTGCGCGGGCCAGCAGGGCATCGACGCCCTTGCCAGGCACATCACCCACCTGGCGCAGGGTGAAGACCCGCGAGAAGATCGATCCCAGGCGCGCGGTGAGGCCCGCCTCCGTCCCAGGCTCGCGCGCCGCGCCCGCCGCGCGGGCCGCATAGTCTGGGAAACTGGCGGCCAGGGCGATGCGGCTTGGCGCGCCCTTCTCGGCCACCCGCCGCAGGGCCCGCAGGTCGGTCGAGGGGGGCGAGACCGCCGCCAGGACCGCGAGTTCGTCGGCAAAGGGCCGCGAGGTCTGGGCCACTTCCATCAGGGACGCCGACGCCAGGGCGGAGGAGGCCGCCTGCGCCAGGCGCGTCTGATCAGCCTCCAGGGCCTCAACCCGCTCAGTAAGCCGCAGCACCGCCTCTGAGGTCGGGGCGGGCGGGGCGACCGGTAAAGAGGGTGCCGCCGTCGCGGCCCGGGCGACACCCGCCGGATCGGCCAGGGCCGGGGCCTCAACCCCCGCTGGGGCCTGGGGCGGGGTGGGCAGGAGGCGGGGTCCCAGCCTGGACATACCGTAGCCCAGCAGGACGCAGACGACACCAAAGGCGACCCAGCCCCAGACGCCCGGTCCGGAGAAGGAGCCTCGACCATAGGAGGCCGGGTCCCGGGGGGGCGACAGTTCTGTGGGGTCCTGGCCAGTGCTCATGATTTACCGGTCTATCAGATTCAGCAGAGCCGCTTCGAGGGGAAAGGGCGCGGCCACCTTCTCGGAAAACTTCGTCTTGGCCAAAGGATTCATCACCGCCTTGGACAGACAAAGCGCCCGGAGACGGGGCAGGGGGTGATCCTTGGTCAGTTCGGCCAGCACTTCGGCAGCCTTTGGCGAGTGGAGCAGGACGGTGTCGACGCCAGGCAAGGCCTCCAGGACCTCGGGGGCCAGGGTGTTGGCAACCGTGTCATAGAGGACCAACCGACGGGCCTGGATGCCATGTCCCTCAAGGGCACCCACCAGGTCGCCGGCCAGTTGCGCGGCACCGGGGTGGAGGACACAGCCCGTGAGGTCACGCTTGCGGGCCGCAATCCCCCGCGCCAGGGCCTCCACATCGCCGTCAGCGGAGAGGACATTGCGAAAGCCGGCGGCGCGGACCGCCTGGGCCGTGGCGGCACCGACGGCAAAGACCCGCTGCGAGCGGTCGGTGGTAACTGCCACATAGGCGGCAACCCCATTGGCACTGGTAAAGGCCAGGGCGCTGACCCCGGTCAGGTCAACCACCACATCGGCCAGGGGGCAGACGGTCAGCAGGGGGGCCAGAAAGGCCTCGTGGCCCAGGGCGCGTACCCGCACCGCCGTGAGCTCGGCTCCCGGCTGGGCCCGCGTGATCCAGATTCTGCGACCCGCCATCAGCGCCCCAAGCTAGAGACCGGCCTAAGCCTAACCCAGTCCGGAGGCGTGGTCATGTCTCATGCAGGGCCAGCAGGTCGCCCCCCGCTGCCAGGACCAGGGCCCCCAAGCGAAGGCCAAGGTCCCGCGCCGCCGCCACCGGATCAGCCCCCAGGGCGGCACGGCCCTCCTGGCGAAAGCTGTGGATACCGTCGGGCGACAGGGCCTCGATCGTCAGGTGGATCTGATCGCCGATGATGCGGGCATGGGCTCCCATGGCGGTCTTGCAAGATCCCTCGAGGGCGGCCAGGGCACCGCGTTCGGCGGCCACCGCGATGGTGGTTTTCGGGTCGGCCAAGACGGCCAGCCAATCTGCACCCTGGTCGGCCTCGCGGGTCTGGATGGCCAGGGCACCCTGGCCCGGGGCCGGGGGACACTGGACCGGGTCAATCAGGCTGCGGGGCAGGTGACCCAGGCCCAGGCGATTGAGACCGGCCACCGCCAGCAGGATGGCATCGGCATCCCCGGCCTGGAGCTTGGCCAGGCGGGTATCGACATTGCCCCGCAGCATCTGGACGTCCAGATCGGGGCGGCGATGCAGGGACTGGGCCTGACGACGCAGGGAGGCTGTACCCAGGCGAGCCCCCTGGGGCAGGTCCTCCAGGCGCTCGGCCTTCAGGGACAGGAAGGCGTCGCGGGGGTCTTCGCGCTCGGGGATGGCGGCGATGGTCAATCCCTGCGGGCAGACGGCGGGCATGTCCTTGAGGGAGTGGATGGCGCAGTCGATAGCACCCTCCAGCATCGCCTCCTCGATCTCCTTGGTGAACAGGCCCTTGCCGCCGATTTCCAGCAGGCGGCGATCCTGAACCCGGTCGCCGGTGGTGGTGATGATCACCAGGGGTGCCACGCGTTCGGCCTCCTCGGGCGGGGCCCCGAGGGCCGCGGCGATACGGCGTTGCATCATGCCGGCCTGGGCCAGCGACAGCTTGGAGCCTCGAGCTCCGATCCGGACAGGTTGCGTGGACACGGCGGGAGGGCTACCTCGGCAGGGACTGAGCCGTTGGCTACAGGACAGAACCCCCAGCCGCAACGCAGATGACCGACCTTATCGTCCTTGGACTGGAAACCAGCTGCGATGAAACCGCCGCCTCGGTGGTGCAGCGCACGGCGCAGGGTCGCGTGACCGTGCTCTCCAGCATCATTGCCAGCCAGGTGGCCGCCCATGCCCCCTATGGCGGGGTGGTGCCGGAGATTGCCGCCCGCGCCCATGTGGAGATCATCGAGGCTATTGCCGCCCAGGCCATGGATCAGGCGGGGCTGGGCTATGGCGACCTTTCCGGGGTGGCGGCCACAGCGGGGCCTGGCCTGGTGGGAGGCGTCATGGTGGGTCTGTCCTTTGGCAAGGCTGTGGCCCTGGCGCGCGGCCTGCCCTTGATCGCGGTCAATCACCTGGAGGGTCATGCGGTCTCGGCCCGCCTCACCGCCGACATCGCCTATCCCTTCCTGCTGCTGCTGGTCTCGGGCGGACATTGCCAATTGCTGGTGGTGGAGGGGGTTGGGGCCTGCCGGCGGCTGGGTTCGACCATCGACGATGCTGCCGGTGAGGCCTTTGACAAGATCGCCAAGAGCCTGGGCCTGCCCTATCCCGGCGGCCCGGCCCTGGAGGCCCTAGCGGTGGGTGGCGATGGGGCGGCCTACACCCTGCCCCGGGCCTTGCTGGGGCGGCAGGGCTGTGACTTTTCCTTCTCGGGTCTGAAGACCGCGGCCGCAAGGCTGGCCCAGACCCTGACCACCGAGGCTCAGCGAGCCGACCTGGCCGCCTGCGTCCAGGCCGCCATCGCCCGTCAACTGACCGAGCGCACGAGCCGGGCCATGAGCGCCTATGCCCAGGACCTGGGGGGGCGGGACCTGAGGTTCGTGGTGGCCGGCGGGGTGGCGGCCAATGGAGCGGTGAGGGCTAGCCTGCAGGCCCTGGCCCAGGCCCAGGGGTTCTCGTTCAATGCGCCGCCCCTGGCCTATTGCACTGACAATGCCGCCATGATCGCCCTGGCCGGGGCCGAACGCCTGGCCCTGGGGATGACCGATCCCCTGGACGCACCGGCCCGGCCGCGCTGGCCGCTGGATGCCGCCGCGGCCCTGGCCAACCCTACCCACGCCTATGGTCGCAAGGGGGCCAAGGCATGAAGACCGCCGGGATCATCGGAGGCGGGGCCTGGGGCACGGCGCTGGCGCTTGTGTGCGTGCGAGCCGGACTGGAAACCCGGCTCTGGGCCCGCGAGTCCGAGGTGGTGGCCGCCATCGCCACACAGGGCGAGAACAGCCTGTTCCTGCCGGGCATCAAGCTCGACCCCCGCCTGATCGCGACCTCTGATCTCTCCGATCTGGCGGGCTGCGACCTGATCTTGAATGTCACCCCGGCCCAGCATCTGCGGGCCAGCCTGAGGGCCTTTGCGCCCCATGCCCGGGCCGGGATCCCCATGCTGCTCTGCGCCAAGGGGGTCGAGCAGGGCAGCCTGAAGCTGATGACCGAGGTTCTGGCCGAGGCCTTGCCCCAGGCGGCACCGGCTGTGCTGTCAGGCCCGAGCTTTGCCGGCGAGGTGGCCCGGGGGCTGCCCACCGCCGTGACTTTGGCCTGCCCCGATGAGGGGCTGGGTCGCGCCCTGGCCCAGGCCATCGCTAGCCCGATGTTCCGGCCCTATCTGGCCACCGACATGGTGGGGGCAGAGATCGGCGGGTCGGTGAAAAATGTGCTGGCCATCGCCTGCGGCGTCGTGGAGGGGCGAGGCCTGGGGCGCAGCGCCCATGCCGCCCTGATCACCCGGGGCTTTTCCGAACTGACCCGCCTGGCCCTGGCCCTGGGGGGGCAGGCTGAGACCGTCGCCGGGCTGTGTGGTCTTGGCGACCTGGTCCTGACCTGTTCCAGTGCCCAGTCCCGCAACAACCGCATTGGCCTGGCGCTGGGTCAGGGCCTGAGCCTGGAGGCGGCCCTGGCCAGCCTGGGCGGGGCTGTCGCCGAGGGCGTGGCGTCGGCACCGGCGGTGCGCGACCTGGCCGCCCGTCATGGGGTCGAGATCCCGATCTGCGACGCCGTGGCCGCGATCCTGGAGGGCCAGGCCGATATTGACACCGCCATCGCGGGCCTGCTCTCCCGCCCCCTCAGAGCCGAACGGTAAGGAAACCCATGACCCTCTACGTCCTGATCTGCCTCGACAAACCCGACTCCCTGCCGCTGCGGATGGCGACGCGCCAGGCCCACCTAGCCTATGCCGGGGCGTGGGGCGACAGGATGCGCCTCGGCGGGCCGATCCTGGACGACAAGGGCGAGATGGCCGGCTCGATGCTGATCCTGGAGGGCGAGAGCGACGAGGTGGCCCGCACCTTCAACCGCGACGACCCCTATACCCTGGCCGGGTTGTTTGAGAGCGTGCAGATCCTGCCCTTTCGCGCCTCCATCGGAAACCTGTGATCGGCGACGGCGACCATAACCCCGCCCGCCCCGGCAAGGGGCTGCGGCTTTGCGCCCTGTCAGACATCGCCGATCCGGGGGCCAAGGGGTTCCGGTTTCGCCAGGACCAGGCCCTGTTTGCCGGCTTTCTGGTGCGCCAGGGCGATCACGTGACCGGCTATGTCGACAGCTGCCCGCACAATGGTTGGCCCCTGGCGGTGATGGACGACCGCTATCTGACCCGGGAGGGCGACCGGATCATCTGTGCGGCGCATGGGGCGATGTTTCACCCCAGCGACGGGCTCTGCCTCGCCGGCCCCTGCGCCCAGGAACACCTGAGGCCCTGGCCGGTGCAGGTCTTGGGTGGCGATGTCCTGACGGCCTGACGGTTCCTTAACCCGGCCGAGATAGGAGGTGGGGGACCAAGACACTCAGGAGCCTGACATGGCCGACGCCCTCCGCGCACTGGCGACCATGAACCACCGGTTCGCGCCGCAATTTGCCAAGACCATGCTGGCCACCCCACGGGCTCAGGCCGATGCGCAGGGCTTTGCCCAACACTGCAAGGCCATGGGGTTTGAGTTCACCGAGGGCTGGGCTGACCAGAACATCCCCTTTGTTTCCCCGCTGTTGCGGGACTTTGCCGCGTCGCGCGGCTCCATCCGCTATATGGAGATCGGGGCCTATGAGGGGCGCAACCTGGCCTTCATGGACTGGCTGCTGCCGGCCAGGCTGGACGTCACCGTCATCGACCCCTGGTTCGACGAGGCGCTGAACCCGGAAGAAAAGTACCATGCCGTGGAGCCCCGGTTTGCTCGCAACACGGCCAAGCTCAACTTCCCCAACCTGACCACCCACAAGGGGTTCTCCACCTACGAACTGCCCAAGATGCTGGAGCGGGGCGAGACCTATGACCTGATCTATATCGATGGCTCTCACACGGCCTGGGCGGTCGGTGTGGACCTGGCCTATTGCGCGGCCCTGCTGGAGGTGGGCGGGATGATGGTGCTGGATGACTATTGGCACCAGGAGAGTGAGATCGGCGGGCCCGGTGTCAAACAGGCTGTGGATCACTTCCACGGTGTGTTCCGTCACTATTTTGACATCACCGCGGTTTACCGTCAGGTGGCCCTGACCAAGGTCAGAGAGATTCCACGCTGATTACTGCCCGTCATTTCTTTGGACCACATTGGCGGTGAGTCTTGCAGCCGGGGTGGGGCTCGAGTTTGCTGAGGGTCTTGGCGGCACCTCTGAAATTTTAACGGAATTTGAACGAATCACGGTGGCACAAACCCCAATTTGGGTTTATGGCGTCGTTCTTGCTCGTGCTGCACTGCACTGTGCCAGGATACGACACCGACCCATGTCCCGCTTCACACCTCTCTTGCAGAGACTCTTTGAGCGTCTGCCGCAACGCGAGGCGATCCATCTGGTGGGGGTGGAGTTGGCGCTTGTGTTGGCCCTGACCGCAGGCCTGGCCGTGGCTGCAGCACCCGATAGTCGCAATGCTCGCCTGGCCAAGCTGACCGGCGGGGAGATTTCGGCCCAGGCCTTTGCCCGCCTGACCTCGGGCATGGACCCCGCCATGCTCAGCCTGGCCAGCCGCCTGACACCCACCCAAGGGTCCCCGGCACAGACGGCCGACGGGGTGATCAATCCCGATGCCGGGGCGAGCCCGGAGGCCGCAGGTGCCGACCCCTCGATCATTCGGCTGCAGGACCTTGATCCCGACCAGGCACGGGTCTGGAACCTGGCCAATCCCACCTCGACCCTACCCAATCCGGCCGCCAAGCCCTTCAAGCTCAAGACCGGCGGCATGCTGGACGAGGCTCGCGCCATCGATTGCCTGACCGCGGCCATCTATTACGAGGCCGCCTGGGAAAGCCTGGACGGCCAGCGTGCCGTGGCCCAGGTGGTTCTGAACCGGATGCGCCATCCCGCCTATCCCAAAACCGTGTGTGGGGTGGTGTTCCAGGGCTCCAACCGCACCACAGGGTGCCAGTTCAGCTTCACCTGTGATGGGGCGATGAACCGGGTGCCCCAGGAGGCGACCTGGCTCAGGTCTCGCAGTGTCGCTGCCGCCGCCCTCAATGGCTATGTGATGCGCAAGGTGGGCACCGCCACCCACTATCACGCCAACTATGTGGCAGCCTATTGGAGCCCGTCCCTGGTGAAGGTCGGCACCATTGGAGCGCACATCTTCTATCGCTGGACCGGTGGCGCGGGCCTGCCGCCCGCCTTCTCCGGCAAGTATCTGGGCACCGAGGCCGAGGGCATGCAGATTGCCGCCCTGGACCGCTATGCCACCACCCCCAAGATCGACGGATATCTGACCAAGGACCTGGTCCAGGACGCCCTGGCGGTCGAGGAGGCCGTCCCCAATAAGGCTCCAAAGGCGGCCGACGGTCGCACGCCTGCGGGATCAGCCGAGGCGGCCTCCGAGCCTGAGGTTCTGGTGACCGCAGCGGCCGCGGCCAAGGATGCCGGGGCAATGCTGCAGGCCGAAGATCTCGACTGGACCGGACAACCCAAGAAGCGAGGCCCGCCACGCCTGGCCATGCCGTCCAGCACAGGCTTCTAAAGCGGGGCGATTTCCGCCGAGAAGGCACCGACGTCTTCCATCAGGCCTGCGGCTGCGGCCGCCACCAGCTCCGCCCCTTTTTCCGGGGTCGCCAGGGCCGGGTCTGAGCCCATGCGACCGTCGGGATAGCGGGCGCGGAAGTCCAGGGCCTCGCGGATCGGGCCGGTGGGCGCGATTTGCGGGCTATAGGCTGCGGTCTTGATGTGCTCGGGATAGGCCCACTGGGTCACGGCGATCTCAGAGGGGGTCGCGTGACTGCCGTGTCCCACGGGGAATTGGCGGCTGGCTAGGGCCATGACGCCTTTCAGTTCCCACCAGTTCTTCAGCCTCATGGAAAAGCCCCTCGGACGGCCGGCAAAGCTGGCCTCGGCATAGAGCTCAGAGAAGGCCGCCTCGATGGTGGCGACATTGCCGCCGTGGCCGTTGAGGAAATAGATCTTTTCAAAGCCGTGGTGCCCCAGCGACCGGCACCAGTCGCCGATGGCGGCGATGAAGGTCGAGGGCCGCAGGGATATGGTGCCCGGGAAGCCCAGGTGGTGCTGGGCCATGCCGATATTGAAGGTCGGGCCCACCAGGAGGTCCCCAGTCTTCTGCGCCTCGGTGGCGATGATCTCCGGACACAGCCAGTCGGTACCCAGAAGGCCGGTCGGCCCATGCTGCTCGTTGGAGCCGATGGGGATGACGATGGTCTTGGAACGGCCCAGGAAGGCTTCGATCTCGGGCCAGGTGGAGAGGTGCAGCAGCATGGGGTGGTCCTGGGCTGGAATTCTTTGTGTCCCACACATAGGGGGTTCAGCCCCGCCAGGTAAGCGCCCGCGCAACACTGCGCTTCCCGCTGATCCTCGCAAATCGGCTGTCAGCCTGTTGCGCCGGGCGGGCCCGCTCCGCATAACTCCCTGGCAAGATTTGATGGGAGTTGAGAACGGTGAGCGAGGGCGAAGTTTTCCCGGTTCCGGCGGCTTGGGCCAAGCGGACCAAGATGGATGCTAAGGCCTTTGAGGCCGCCGTGGCGCGCGTGGAAAGCGACCCTGACGGCTACTGGAGCGACATCGCTGGTCGCCTGGACTGGATGACGCCCTTCACCCAGGTCAAGGACACCTCCTTCCACAAGCATCCCTTCCACATCCGCTGGTACGCCGACGGGGTCTTGAACGTCTCGGTCAATTGCCTTGATCGGCACCTGGAAACTCGGGGCGATCAGGTGGCGATCATCTGGGAGAGCGATGAGGGCACCCCTTGGGACAACCTCACCTACCGCCAGCTTCATGTCCAGACCTGCATCATGGCCAATGTGCTGAGGGCCAAGGGCGTTCAGAAGGGCGACCGGGTCACCATCTATCTGCCGATGATCCCCCAGGTGGCCGTCGCCATGCTGGCCTGCGCCCGGATCGGTGCGGTCCACTCGGTGATCTTCGGCGGCTTTTCCCCTGACAGCATCGCCGGCCGCATCCAGGACTGCGACTCCAAGATCGTCATCACCGCCGATGAGGGCCTGCGGGGCGGCAAGATCGTGCCGCTGAAGCGCAATGTGGACGAGGCCCTGACCCAGTGTCCCGGCGTCACCGATGTGATCGTGATCCGCCGCACCCTGGCCGAGGTGCCGATGGTGGCCGGGCGCGATGCCTTCTATTCGGACCTGAAGCAGGGCGTGGCCGAGACCTGCCCACCCGAGCCGATGAACGCCGAGGATCCGCTGTTCATCCTCTATACCTCCGGTTCCACGGGGAAGCCCAAGGGGGTGCTGCACACCACCGGCGGCTATCTGGTCTGGGCGGCCCACACCCACGAGCTGGTGTTCGATTACAAGCCGGGCGAAGTGTTCTGGTGCACCGCCGATGTGGGCTGGGTGACAGGTCACTCCTATGTGGTCTATGGCCCGCTGGCCAATGGTGCCACCACCCTGATCTTTGAGGGTGTACCCAACTATCCCACCAATTCCCGCTTCTGGGAGGTGATCGACAAGCACAAGGTCAACACCTTCTACACCGCCCCCACGGCCATCCGCGCTCTAATGCGCGACGGCGACGAGCCGGTCGCCAAGACCTCACGCAAGTCTCTGCGGCTGCTGGGCTCGGTGGGCGAGCCGATCAATCCCGAGGCCTGGCTCTGGTACCACCGGGTGGTGGGAGACAGCCGTTGCCCTGTCGTCGATACCTATTGGCAAACCGAGACTGGAGCCTGCCTGGCCTCGCCCTTGCCTGGTGCCACGGCGCTCAAGCCCGGCTCCTGCGCCAAACCCCTGCCCGGCATCAAGTTTGAGCTGGTGGATGCCGAGGGTCAGACCCTGCATGGCCCCGCCAGTGGCAATCTGGTGATCACCGACAGCTGGCCCGGCCAGATGCGCACCGTCTATGGCGACCATCAGCGCTTCTTCGACACCTACTTCTCCACCTATGCCGGCAAGTACTTCACCGGCGACGGCTGCCGTCGCGACGAGGACGGCTATTACTGGATCACTGGGCGGGTGGACGATGTGATCAATGTCTCAGGCCACCGCCTGGGCACGGCGGAGATCGAGAGCGCCCTGGTGGGCAATGAGAATGTCGCCGAGGCCGCGGTGGTGGGCTTCCCCCACGATATCAAGGGACAAGGGGTCTATTGCTTCGTCACCCTGAAGGCCGACGTGGTCCCCACCGACATCCTGCAGGCCGAGCTCAAGGGCTGGGTGCGCCGGGAAATCGGCCCCTTCGCCGCGCCCGACGTGGTGCAGTTCGCGCCGGGTCTACCCAAGACCCGCTCGGGCAAGATCATGCGCCGCATCCTGCGGAAGATCGCCGAGAACGACCTGTCCAACCTGGGCGACACCTCGACCCTGGCCGACCCCTCCGTGGTGGACGACCTGGTGAAGAACCGCATCGCAAAATAGGGCGGGGGATGAGGCGACTATTACTGTTCCTCATCCCGCTACTGTGGAGTGGCGCAGCCCAGGCCTGGGAGCCGCCGGCCGATGTCCGGGCTGGTCTGGCCAAGGGCAGGGCCCATATCGAGGTGCGCCCGGACCCTGACGGGGCCTCAGGCCTGATCGCCGCCGCCGTCGAGATTGAGGCCCCGCCGGGCGTGGTTTGGGCGATCCTGATCGATTGTGACCTCGCGCCGCGCATGGCCCCCAACCTCAAGAGCTGCACCATCACCAAGCGCGACCCGGCGGGGCGCTGGGATGTTCGCGAGCAGATCGCCCAGCCCGGCCTGCTGCCGCCGTTCCGCACCCTGGTGCGGTCCGATTTCGAGCCGCCGCGACGGCTGCGGTTCCATCGTACCGGCGGTGACCTGAAGGTGCTGGAGGGCGAGTGGCGTCTGTTGCCTCTGGACGATGGGCGCCGGACCCTGGTGATCTATGAGAGCCGGGCCAGCAGCCCCTACCCAGTTCCGGCCGCCATGGCCCGCCTGGTGCTGCGCCGGGATGTCGCTGCCGCCTTGAGCGCCCTGTCTCGGGAGAGTTTGGCCCGGGGGGCAGACCCCAGGAGCGCCCCATGAGCCCCGACCTACCGCCGGCCCTGCGCCTGGCCGCCGATCGTCTGCTGGAGGGGGTGTCGCGGGCGGGCCTGGCCGAACGGGCGGGGAAGATATCCAGAGGCTATCGCGCGGGCCAAACCTCCCGGGCCCTGGTCACCGACCCGTCCGATGCCATGGCCTATGTCCTGTCTCGGCTGCCGGCCACCTATGCGGCGGCGGCCTATGTCCTGGCGCAGGCCCAACAGATGGCGCCCGGCTTCGCACCCGCCAGGCTGCTGGACGCGGGCGCAGGTCCAGGCGGGGCAAGCTGGGCGGCCCTGGAGGCCTGGCCCGGGCTGGACACGGTGACCCTGCTGGACTCCAGCCAACCGTTCTTGGACATGGCCACCAAGCTCGCCGCGCAGGGCTATGGATCACGGCCAAGTCCTCAGCGCCTGAAGGCCGACCTGACAGCACCGGCGAGGGACTGGCCGAAAGCCGATCTGGTGATCGCCAGCTACGCCCTTGCCGAGATCCCAGTCCCGCTTCAGGCTCAGACGGTTTCGGCCCTGTGGGTGGCAACAGAGGGCCTGTTGGCCCTGATCGAACCTGGCACGCCTGAGGGCTATCGCCACATCCTGGCGGCGCGCGAGGCCTTGACGGCGGCCGGTGCCGTCCTCGTTGCCCCCTGTCCCCACGCCCGGACCTGTCCCCTAGTCGAACCCGACTGGTGTCACTTTGTTCAACGCCTGCCGCGGTCGCGTGACCACAAGCTGGCCAAGGGTGCCGACCTGCCCTTCGAGGATGAGAAATTCATCTACCTCATTGCGGCGCGACCTGCGGTGACGATCGAAGCGCGAACAGCGCGGATCCTGGCCCCGCCCCGCACCACCAAGCCCGCCATCACCTTCAAGCTCTGCACCCCTGCAGGAACCGTCGAGCAGGCCGATGTTCCGCGCCGTGACAAGACCGCCTATGCCTGGGCCCGCCGCCTGGACTGGGGCGACACCCTTCCCTAGGACGTGGGTCCTGTGAGACTGTGGAGCCTGGCCCGCCGCATTTGAGGGCCGCTCAATCCTTGCCAGATTCCAATTGGGAGGGCGACATGCCCGTCAGCCGCGAAATCCACCTCATCGAGCGCCCCGCCGGGATGCCCACCCCAGACCACTTCCGGGTCGTCGAGACCAAGGTGGCCGATGCCGCGGACGGCGAGGTGTTGGTGCAGAACCTCTATATGTCGGTGGACCCGGCCATGCGACCCCGGCTGACCGCCGGTCAGGCCCTGGGCGAGGCGATGATGGGGGGTGCCCTGGGCCGTGTGGTCCAGTCCAAGAGCCCCGACTTCGCCGTCGGCGACCTGGTGTCCAATCGCCTGGGTTTCCGGGAGTACTTCACCAGCGACGGCAAGGGCTTGACCAAGCTGACCCCCGACCCCGACCTGTCCCTGACGGTATATATGCACGCCCTGGGCATGACCGGGTTCACCGCCTATGGCGGCCTGCTGCACATTGGAGCCCTGAAGGACGGGGAACGGGTTTTTGTCTCCACCGCCGGCGGGGCCGTGGGCTCCATCGTCGCCCAGATCGCCAAGATCAAGGGCTGCTATGTGGTGGGGTCCACCGGCAGCGCCGAGAAGGCCGCCTGGCTGCGGGATGAGGTGGGTCTGGACGCTGTGATCAACTACAAGGACGCCCCGATCCGGGGTCAATTGCAGGCGGCGACCCCCAAGGGCATCGACGTCTATTTCGACAATGTCGGCGGCGACCATCTGGAGGCCGCCCTGCGGCGGATGAACACGCTGGGCCGCATCCCGGTCTGCGGCTTCATCTCCGGCTACAATTCGGGTCACTCCAACGTCTCCAACCTCTCCAACATCATCTATTCCCGGGTGATGCTGCGGGGCTTTGTGGCCACCGACTTCATGCACCTCTATGGCGACTTCCAGCGGGACATGGCCGGCTGGCTGAAGGACGGATCGGTCAAGTATCAGGAGACGGTGATGGAGGGGATCCATCAGGCGCCCGCCGCCCTGATCGGCCTGATGCAGGGCCTTAATGCGGGCAAGATGCTGGTAAAGCTGGCCGACTAGCCCCAAGCGCGACGGAAATCTGAATGTTCCTTTCCCTACCCCGTCTTTTGGCTCTGACACTGGGCCTCGCCCTGGCGACCCCGGCCCTGGCCGCCGATCAGGTGCCACCCATCGCCTATAGCCAGCGAACGCTGGCCAATGGGCTGAGCG
>JANPAO010000503.1:0-3026 GCA_031429955.1 Phenylobacterium sp.
CGGTTTCGGGTGTGTTTCAGACCCTCGGCCTGAACATACCAGTCGGCCAGTTTCTCACGCACGGCCCCATCCTTGAGGGCCGATCCTCCATCGAGACCCGGGGTCTGGCGCGCGGCCTCCATGAACTGGCTCCAGCCGGCACCGGTCGCCCCGCCCACGGCCAGGCGCTCATTCATCAGAGTAACAAGGCTGACCTTCCAGCCGTCGTCCACGGCACCCAGCCGCTGGCTGTCCTTGACCCGGACATTGGTGAAAAACACCTCGTTGAAGCCCGACCCGCCCGACATCTGGTGAATGGGCTTCACCTCGATTCCGGGGTCCTTCATGTCCACCCAGAACATGGTCAGGCCCTTGTGCTTGGGCGCATCGGGATTGGTGCGAACGATGACAATGCCGAAGTCGGAGAACTGGGCCCCCGTCGTCCACACCTTTTGGCCGTTGATGATCCAGTCGCCCGACCCATCAGCCACCCGCTCGGCCTTGGTGCGGGCTCCGGCCACATCGGAGCCGCCCGAGGGTTCGGAGAAGAGCTGGCTCCAGATCTCCTCGCCCCGCAGGGCCGGGCCAACGAAGCGCTGCTTGGTGGCCTCATCGGCAAAGGTCATGACCGTGGGAACGCACATCCCCAGGCCGATCTGGAAGGGATTGCCCGGGATCGGATGCTTGGCCTCCTCCTGGCTGAAGATCACGTTCTGGACCGGGGTACCGCCCTGGCCGCCCCACTCCTTGGGCCAGGTAATGCAGGCATAGCCGGCCGCAGCCTTCTTGGCCTGCCAGGCCTTGGAGGCGGCCATGCCATCGCCGCCTTCCGGGTCACCCGAGGCGCGGACCTTGGGGGCGTTGGCATCGAGCCAGGCGCGAACCTGCTGACGATAGGCGGCTTCTTCGGGGGTGTCGTTGAAATCCATGATCAGGGTACCTTAGGCCGTCGCGTTGCGGCGTTCGAGATGGCTGACGAGGCGCTCTTTCCAAACCCGGGGCGCGCCCGCCACCAGGCTGAGCTGCCGCGAGCGGCGATAGTAGAGGTGGCAATCCATTTCCCAGGTGAAGCCGATGCCGCCGTGGGTCTGGATGTTCTCCTTGGAGGCAAACCAGAAGGCTTCGGAGGCCGCGATGCGGGCTGCACTGGCCGCCACCGGCAACTCCGGCGCATTGGTATTGAGCGCCCAGGCCCCATAATAGGCGTTGGAGCGCGCCAGCTCATTCTTGACGTACATGTCAGCCAGCTTGTGCTTGATGGCCTGGTATGAGGCGATCACCCGGCCGAAGGCATAACGCTCCAGGGCATATTCCTTGGCCATGTCCAGGCACCGGTCGGCACCGCCGCACTGCTCAAAGGACAACAGGACCGCAGCCCGGTCAAAGATCTGCTCCATCAGTTCCATGCCGTCCCCAGGCTTCCCTAGGCGCGCGGCGGGTGCGTCCTTGAAGGTCAGGCGGGCGGCATCGCGTGTGGGGTCGAGGGTCTTGACCGCCTCGCGAACCACGCCGGATCCGTTGAGGTCGACCAGGAAGAGGCCAGGCTTCCCGCCCTCCTTGGCCAGGACGATAGCGACATGGGCAATGTCGCCGTCCGTGACCGGGATCTTGACGCCGGTCAGTCTTCCCTCGGTCACCGTCGACTGCAGGCTTCCGGCGGTGGTGGCACCGGGTCCCTCGGAGGTCGCCATGGCCCCGATGACCTCACCCGCAGCGATCCTTGGCAGCAGATCGGCCTTCTGGGCCTCATCACCGGCCAGCATCACGGCTTCGGCCAGGAAGTAGACGGTGGAGGCAAAGGGAATGGGAGCCACGGCACGGCCCAGCTCCTCGGCGATAACGCACAGTTCCAAGTGGCCCAGACCCAAACCCCCGAAGGCTTCGGGGATCGCAGCCCCAAGCCAGCCCTGGGCCGCCACCGAGGTCCAGAGGGCGTCATCAAAGGCCTTGGTCGAGTCCTCCAGGACAGCCCGCGCCCGGGCTGAGGGACAGTTGGCGTCGAGAAACTTGCGCGCCTCGCCCTTCAGGAATTTCTGGTCGTCTGAGAAATCGAAATTCATTTTCGCCCATCCGCCGCATTTGGCCGGTTCAAGTTTCCTTGCGCGTCAACATACGCGCCTCTCGCGGCGAGGAAAGATTGACCTGGCGTCAAGGATTTCAGACTCTTATGGGGCCATCGAATAAGATCGAGGGGCACAGGAATGGCCAAGGCTGTTTTCCAAAAAAACCAGCGGGTCTGGGTCGAGAGCGTCGGGGCCTGGGCCACCATCGAGAAGTTGGTGCCGATCTGGGCCCGTGGCTTCGATGAGCCGGTCCGGGTGACCTACGACGTCGGCATGGGGCGCGAGTTCCAGGCTCATGAACTGAAGCCCGAACAGGACAGCGACGATGTCCTGGCCGAAGACGGGGCCCACTGGCGCCTGCTGCGGGCCCGCAACAAGTGGCAGACTCCGGAAACCTGCCGACACCACCCTTTCCCAGGCAGCTATCCGGTGGTAGTGACCGATGCCAATGATTGGGGCGGCTGGCGAACCCCTGGGGCCGAATACGACCGAGACCCCCACAAGATCGAATTCCAGGCCCGGCTGATCGCCACCGCGCCGCGCCTTCTGGCCCTGGCGCGCGGCCTGATGGCCACGATCGAGGAGATGCCGGGCGCACCGCCCGAGTTGCAGCGCCTGGCGGCTCAGGCCGGAAAGATCCAACAGTTCCTCAAGGAAGTTCCGGCCAGCATGGACGAATTCCCGCCGGAGGCCGCGACTCAAGCGGCTGAGTAGCGCCGCGTCCTAGATCGGGGCCGGTCGGAGCATACCATGGTCGATGTCGCGGTCTGGGCGGATCTCGATGCACCGACGACCGACCCAAACCATCAGGACCAGACCCCGCGCCGCGCCCTCCGTCGCCCACTGTTTGAAGGCGGGATAGAAGGGCTCCCTGCGCCAATGCTGAGAAGCCGCCGGATCCACCTCGATGTTCAGCCGCCGCCCGCCCTCGGCAATGTGCATCACAAAGCCGCAGCGATCAGGTCGCCACGCCTCGCCCAGACC
>JANPAO010000504.1:0-3112 GCA_031429955.1 Phenylobacterium sp.
CAGCACCGGGTTCAGACTGACGGTCACCGGATCGGTTTGGGTTGCGCCATCCACCAAAGTTCACTCCCCACGGGGCCCTCTTGAGCCGGTTCCTGACCCAGCGGGGACACAGGCGCCGACCAAGCAGCTATGGGGTTGGCCTACGTTGCTTGGCTTGAAGAAAGGGTTACCAAAGTCTTCTGGGCTGGGGTCTGGGGCGGCTGGAGGCCTAGCTGCGACAATCTGGCGCGGGGTCGGGGTGCCGCCGGGTCAGACTTGCGGGCGTGGGCAGACGGTGCCGAAATGGGCGAGGATTGAGGGCAAGGCCATGGACCTGAGACTAACCCCTGAGATGGAACAGTTCCGCGAGGAGGTGCGTGCCT
The DNA here is from genome assembly GCA_031429955.1 of Phenylobacterium sp. GTDB lineage: Bacteria > Pseudomonadota > Alphaproteobacteria > Caulobacterales > Caulobacteraceae > Phenylobacterium. The sequence continues at coordinate 363 of JANPAO010000504.1, forward strand.
TCCTGGCGGCCCACCGCCATCAGTATGGCTCAGGCTCGGACACCGACCGCCCGCGCGAGGCGGCCCTGGCCTGGCAAGCCCTGCTGATCGATCACGGCTACGCGGCCCGCACCATCCCCAAGGCCTATGGCGGCTATGGCGCCGAGCCCGATATCCTGAAGTCCCGGATCATCGCCGAGGAATTCACCGCCGCCGGTGCCCCCCGGGGCTTTGCCAATCAGGGGATATCCATGCTGGTCCCCACCCTGCTGGAGGTGGGCAGCGAGGAACAGAAACTTCGCTGGATCGCGCCCACCCTGCGGGGCGAGACGGTCTGGTGCCAGGGCTATTCCGAACCGGGCGCGGGCTCGGACCTCGCCAGCCTCCAGACCAAGGGGGTGGAGGACGGTGACGACTTCCTGATCTCGGGCCAAAAAATTTGGACGAGCACGGCGGCCCAGGCCGACATGATCTTCTGCCTGGTACGCACCGAGCCCCAGGCCCCCAAGCACGACGGCATCTCCTACATCCTGTTTCCCATGACCACGCCTGGGATCGAGGTGCGGCCGCTCAAGACCATGACCGGGTCGGCGGAGTTCAACGAGGTGTTCTTCACCGACGTCCGGGTGCCGCAGAGTGCCGTGGTGGGCGGGCGCGGCCGGGGCTGGTTCGTGGCCAATGCGACCCTGAAACACGAACGCGGCATGCTGGGCGACCCCAATGCCACCGAGGCCCGGTTCGCCGCCCTGGTGGACCTGATGAAGACCGAGACCCTCGACGGCCAGCGGCTGGTGGACAACCCGGTGATGACCGACCGGCTGATGGCCCTGCAGGCCCGGGTCATGACCATGAAGTTCAACGGCCTGCGGACCCTGACCGCCGCCATGACCGGGGAGGGGGCCGGGATGGCCGGCATGGTGGTCAAGCTCCAGGGCTGTGAGCTCAACCACCAGATCTCCGCCCTGGCCATCGATGCCCTGGGGGAGCTGGGGGTGCTCTATGAGGACGGCCCCTATCTCCGGGCCAAAGGCAACTGGCAGCGCAGCTACATGTTCGACCTGGGGCTGATCATCGGCGGCGGCACCGCCCAGATCCAGAAGAACATCATCTCCGAACGGGGCCTTGGCCTGCCCCGCGAACCCAAGCTGGCGGTGGTCTGATGGATTTTTCCCTGACCCAGGACCAGAGGATGATGCAGGAGAGCCTGGCCCGCACCCTGGCCCAGGCCGCCCCCTTGGATCGCGTCCGCCTCTATGCCGGGGACCTGGCCGACACCGGGGCTGATATCTGGGCCGCCCTGGCCGATTTCGGCCTGGCAGGGATGGTGATCCCCGAACCGTACGGCGGCCTGGGCCTTGGCCTGCTGGACGCCGCCCTGGCCGCCGAGATGCTGGGGCGGGCCGCGGCCCCAGTGCCCTTCCTGGGTGCCATCTTGGCCCCCCTGGCGCTGCAGTTGGCGGGGTCGGCCGCTCAGCAGGACCTGTGGCTGCCAAAGCTGGCCAGCGGTGAGGTCACCGCCGCCGTCGCCATCTCCGAGGCCGTGGCCGGGGCCCGGGATGGGGCCGGCGTCACCGCCGCCGGGGGACGCCTCACCGGCAAGGCCCTGTTCGTGGAGGGCGGCCTGACGGCCCAGCTCCTGGTGGTGGCCGACACCACCGGCGCCCTGCACCTGGTCACGGGCGAGGCGGCTGGCCTGACCCGCCAGCTCATCACCGGCATCGACCAGACCCGCCGCCTGGCCGAGCTGACCTTCGAGGCGGTCACCGCCGAACCCCTCGATGCCGCCCCCGGTGCCCTGTCGCGCCTGCGGGACGCCGGCTGGGTGCTGCTGGCTGCTGACAGCCTGGGGGCCTGCGACCAGATGCTGGCCCAGGCGGTGGCCTATGCCAAGGAACGCCGCCAGTTTGGCCGGGTGATCGGCTCCTTCCAGGCGGTCAAGCACCTCTGTGCCGAGATGGCCGCCGAGCTGGAGCCCTGCCGCGCCCTGGTCTGGTACGCCGGCTATGCCTTCGATGCCGCGCCTGCGGAGAGCTCGCTCACCGCCGCCCATGCCAAGGCCCACCTGTCAGAGGTGGCCCGCTTCGTGGCCCGCACGGCCACCGAGGTCCACGGCGGCATGGGCATCACCGACCTGCTGGGTCTGCACTTCTGGTTCAAGCGCGTGGGTCTGAACCGCCAGCTGCTGGGAGGCCCCGAACGGGTCCGCGCCCTGGCCGCCCAGATCCAGGGGCTGACGGCCTAGCCCCCCACCGCCGCCCGCGCCCCGGCCTCGACCCTGGCGCGGTCCATCAGGCGGATGGTGGAACTGGCCCTGGCCAGCACGTCGCCCTCGCCATTGGTGAGCAGGCCCTCGGCAAAGCAGGTGGAGCGGCCCTGCCGCTCGATCCAGCCGTGGGCGACCACCAGGCCGGGGCGGGCCGGGGCAAAGAAGCTGACCTTCAGTTCCAGGCTCATGGGGGTCATGGTCCCGCCGGTGACCTGCATGGCCGCGTGCGCCATGGCCGCGTCGATCCAGCCGCAGATAAAGCCCCCCTGCACCACCCCGCCGGAGTGGCACATGTGCATCCCGGCCAGATACTCGATCACCGCCCGCCCGTCGGCATTGGAGACCACCCGCTGCTGGCCCATGGCCTGGCTGAGGTCGGCGACAAGGTTGGTCATGGCGGGCGTCCGAATCAGGGAAGGGGAGGGGCCAGGGTAGCCGCCGCCTAAGGCCTCGTCCCCGTCCCCCTACAGCCGCGCCCGGTAGAGCTTGGGGGTCAGCCGCCCGA
>JANPAO010000505.1:0-6380 GCA_031429955.1 Phenylobacterium sp.
CGGTTTGCAGGTTGTCGTTACCGTCGCCGCCGACGATGGTGTCGTTGCCCGTCCCGGCCACCACGGTGTCGTTGCCGACACCGCCATCGACGGAGTTGGCACCGTCAAAGGCCAGGACCGAATCGTTACCGTCCCCGCCGACGATGGTGTCGGCACCGCCGCCGGTAATGACGCTGTCGTCGCCCAGATCACCAAAGATCAGGTTGGCACCGATGCCGCCATCAATGGCGTCATTCCCCTGGCCGCCCAGGACGGTGTCATTTCCGGTGCCCGTGGTCAGTTGGTCATCGCCGAGATTGCCATGGACGTAGTTGTTTCCGTCACTGGCCGAGACGATATCGTTGCCTTGTCCGCCTAGCAGGGTGTCATTGCCGGTACCGGCGGTGAGGTTGTCGTCCCCCAGATTGCCGTGTGCATAGTTGTTGCCGCCCGAAGCCGCGAGGACATCGGCACCGTCACCGCCGTAGAGGGCGTCGTTGAGCGCACCGCCGGACACCGCATTGCTGCCCGTGCCGCCGATGACCAGGACCGTCCCGTCGGCCAGGACGCTGTTGATGTTGTCGGCGGCGACCGGCACAAAGCCCAGGGTCTTGCCGGCATAGGTCACATCCACCCGGGCCGGGCTGGCACCCACGGCGGGGATATAGGCCACAGCCACCTTTTGCGCGCTCGACGCGCTGTCAAAGATGATGGTGTCGGTCCCGGCCACAAACGCCGTCGCGTTCGAGGCGGTCATCACGTCAAAGTAATAAATGGCCATCTGGTCTCTCGCGTCTGGGTCCTGGGACAAATGTCAGTGCGCCGAAACCTGGCCGCAATCGCGGGACAGTTCGACACCTTGCTCAAGCCTAGACCAGTGCCTTGCCTTGTCAAAGCCCCTCCCGCGTCTGGGGAGATTTACGTCGGCTTATGCGCCGAAAACGGAAATGGCCGCCCCGAAGAACGGCCCCAAAAAATCTGCCGCTGGCCTTCTAAAGCTATGCGGACATCTGCTTGTTGTTGAAGTTGTCGGCCACGAGCGTGCCGATCACGCTGGCTAACATGATGCCGGTCCCAGCGTTGTCGGTTCCGGCACTGTTGACGATCAGGCCCCCAATGCTTTCCGCCACTTCCCTACCCCAAGGTCGGCCCGCTAAAGCGGCGGTATGACCGCGACCCTAGACATGCCCCTCACCCCCGCAGGCCCTGGCCGCTGGACCACCCTGGCCGGCCCGGAGTGGCGAAATCCAGGCGGTGGGCTCTGGGGTGGCTATGCCATCGGCCTGGCGATCCGCGTGCTGGAGGCTGAGCCGGGCGCAGTGGGCGAGGCCCTGTCCCTGACATTGACCTTCGCTGCCAGCCTGCCCTCAGGCGAGGTGGATATCCGCACACGCCGCCTGCGCCAGGGCGGCTCGGTGGGGGTGTGGGAGGTGGAACTGCTGGCGGCGGGGTCGGAACAGGTCAGCGTCCACGCCATCGCCACCCTGACACGGCGGCCCAATACCCCGGCCTTCGCTTTCGCACCCATGCCCGAGGCACCGCCGCCCCACGCCCTGCCCGCCCCGCCCCACCCGGTGGGGGGGCAGCACGTCGCGTCCTCGGGGTTTGAGCGCCGCAGCCTTGATAGCTTCCCGCCGCCGGCCACCGGAAACTCTCGCACCCTAGCCTGGGTGCGGGCCCGCGGCCGGTCGATGGACAAGGCTCTGCTGGGGATGATCACGGACAACTCCCCGCCGCGGGCCATGTATGCCCTCGGCCCCAACCTGATGACCACCACCCTGACCCTGACCGTCTATCTGCACGCCACCACCGAGGAGCTAGCCGCCATCGGCGAGGCCTTCATCCTGATCGAGTGCGAGGGCCGGGTCGGTGGCGGCGGGGCCAGCGACGAGCGCTCCAACTACTGGAGCCCCGACGGCAAGCTGCTGGCCACCAGCGAACAACTGGCCTGGTATCGACCGATGCCGGCGGGGGCACCTGTCTCGACCTGACAGGCTCAAGCGCGTCCTTGACGCGGTTAATTGAACACGTATATTTAACTGAATTCGATGTCCGGTGAGGAGCCGTCCCATGTCCGTCACGCTTGATCGCACCTTCGCCGAGAATCTGCTGAGCACCTTTGACGATCCCGCCAAGCACGGGGTCCATCTGCTTTTCAATGAGTGGTGGCAGTACGCGCCTGAGACGGTGATCGACACCTATGTCGAGGACTTCCGAAAAATCCCCGAGCAGGCCGCCTTCCTCCAGGAGGGCTACTTCGCTGAGCCCTTGGATCTGGGGGGCTTGGGCGAGCTGCCGGCCGGAACGGTGGGGCGCGCCTATCATGACTTCATCGTCCTGAACGGGCTGGAGAAGAACATCGCCGTCAACTATCGCCAGTTCCATGACAGCCTGGCCCGCTCGGGTCAGTTGGATCGTATGCCCCAGGAACTGAGGTACGCGATCATCCGCGGGTTCCAGATCCACGACATGCTGCATGTGATGACGGGATACGAGGCGACACCGGCCGGCGAGATCGCACTGCAAGCCTTCTGCCTGGCCCAGATCCGGTTCCCCTACTTCGCCATGTGGATGTCGGTGACCACCACCCGGATGACCTTCCTGGATCCCCGGGCCATTGTGCCGATGATGGACGCCATCTCTGATGGCTGGAACTTTGGGCGGACGGCACGGAACATCCAGTTCCTGAAACTGGAACAGATGATCGAGCGGCCCCTGGCCGAGGTTCAACAGGAGTTTGGGCTGGCCCGCCCGACCCTCTCGATGGCCGCCTAGATCTCCAGGGGGCGGCCCAGTGGCGCGACCCAATCTGACGGCTGAGCAGAAGGCCCGGATGCGCGAGCGCATTCGACTCCAGGCCCTGGCGGTCTACAACGAGGCGGGGCTGGAGGCGGTGTCCATCCGTGCGGTCGCCAAACGGGCCGGGATGTCGCCGGCTGGCATCTATTCCTTCTTTGCAAGCCGCCAGGCCCTGATCGAAGCCCTATGGCTGGACCCTGTCCGGGCGATGCTGGACCAGATGGTGGTGCAAGCCGCTGCCACCCCCGATCCCCTGGTCCTTGTGCGACTGCTGCTAGATCTCTTTGTCCGGTTTTCCCTCGCCAATCCGGAGATCCTTCGAGGGGCGTTCCTGCGTGTCAGGCCCACCAAGGAAAGCGCCCCAAGTCCACGACCCCTGCACCAACTGGACTTCCACCGCCTGCTGGCCGAGGCCATCGCCGAGGGCCAGACCAGCGGGCACATACGGCCAGGCGACCCGGCCCTGATGGCTCAGGCCCTCTGGGCCGGCCTGCACGGAGCCTTGGCGATTCCCATCCACATGGAGGCCTGGGGCCTGAGTGATCCTCAGAGCCTGGCCGAAGAAGTCACCACCCTCCTGATGACCGGACTTCTCGATGGAGCTGCCCATGCGCGTACCGGACCATAAGCTCGCCGAGGTCCGCGATCGCGGCTGGACCCTGGTGGAAGGTTTCCTCGACCCCGACAGCCTGCGCGCGGCCCAGGACGCCCTCTGGTCAATCTACCCCAGGCCAGAGGACTACTTCGCCAATCCCGGGGCGCACTCGAGGTTCGGCCGCAGCCAGTTCGCCGGCATCCGCTACTTCCCCTATGACTCCTGGGCACTCAATCGCCTCACTGTCTATCCCGACCTGGTGGAGGCCGCCGAGCGGTTCTGCGGCACCCAGGATCTGCATCTCTACAAGGTCGAACTCTGGGCGAAATATGCCGGGGCCATCGACTATGATCAGCCCCACCACCGTGACTATGACGGCCACACCCTGGTGGTGCCAAAGGCCAACGACCCCTTCGTCCAGATGACCTGCTTCATCCTGTTGTCGGACGTCACCGAGTTGGATGGTCCCACCAAGGTCGTCGCCCTGGATCAGACTCACGACACCCCCATGGTGCCGGTGCGCCTTGCCCCCGGGATATTCAAGGATCAGGAGGTTTCGGTCACCGGCCCGGCTGGCTCGATATTCATCTACCGAACCGACGTGATCCACCGGGGATCGGACTTCGCTGCGCCAGGCAGGTCGCGTTTTACCTTGATGGCGGACTTCCAGCCTCGGGGCTGGCCGTGGACCGGACGCCAGTCCTGGCCGAATTTCGCCAACAATGACCAGTGGGCCGAAACCCTGGCTGTCATGACCCCGCGCGAGCGCCTGCTGTTTGGATTCCCCGCGCCGGGCGATCCTTATTGGGATGCCCAGACCCTGCACGATGTGGCCCTGCGCTATCCGGCCATGGACATGAGCGTCTATGCCGACACGGTGGGCCCATGACGACGCGCTGGACGGCGCAACAGGCGAGAGATTGGGCCAAGACCCAGCCCTGGCGGGTCGGCTGTAACTACCTGCCCGCCTATGCCATCAACCAGATCGAGATGTGGTCGGCGGAGACCTTTGATGTCCAGGCCCTGGACCGGGAGTTGGGCTGGGCTGCGGGCCTGGGGTTCAATGCCCTGCGGGTCTATCTGCACGATCAGGTCTGGCGTGACGACGCCCAGGGCTTCAAGCAGCGGATCGATCAGTTCCTCGGCATCGCGGCGCGCCATGTCCTGAGCCCCCTGCTGGTGCTGTTCGACGACTGTTGGCATGAACCGGTGGGAGGTGCGCAGCCCGCCCCACGCCCCGGCGTTCACAATTCCGGCTGGGCGAGATCGCCGGGCGAACGTCGTCTGCTGGACCGGTCCACCTGGCCCGAGCTTGCCGCCTATGTCGTCGACATCGCCGACCGATTTGGTGCCGATGACCGCATCCTGGGTTGGGACATCTATAACGAAGTCACCAACTCCATCATGCCGACCCTGGCCCTGCCCCTGGAGCAGCGGGCCGCCGCGCTCGCCGCGTTTCAGCCACGCAAGGCCCTGCAGGATGCTGCGGCCCTGGAGTTGATGACCCTGGCCTTCGGCTGGGTCCGGTCTCAGGGGGTAACCCAGCCCCTGACCGCCGGTGAATTCCTCCGCGACGAGGCCCTCAGCGCCAAGCTGGCCGACCTCTCCGACATCATCAGCTTCCACCACTATCGCGATCCCGCCAGCCTGGAGCGCCAGATCGCGAGGCTCAAGACCCACAATCGACCCATTTGGTGCACCGAGTATCTCAACCGCCACGAAGGCTGCCACATCGCCACCCACCTGCCGATCTTCCAGCGCGAGGGGGTCGGTTGCTGGAACTGGGGCCTGGTGGACGGCAAGAGCCAGACCAAGTTCGCCTGGACCGACCCTCCGGGTGGCCCCGTCCCCACGGTCTGGTTCCACGACCTCCTGCACGCTGATGGCAACCCCTACGATGCCGCCGAGGTCGCCGAGATTAGGGCTCGGACGCTGGGGTCGTCACACCCAGCAACTGCCCCGGGGCGTCGGGGCGGAAAATAAACTCCCGAACGTGTGGAACCATGTTCTGGGGAGTCCGTTACGCACGAGCAGCAGTGCGACAGCGAGCTGGGTATCAGCGACGGGTGCCATGCAACTCTGCCGGTTCTTGCGCCGAAGAATCCTGAAGGCGGAATGCCAAAACGCCGGTGGGTGCTACGGGCTTTAGAGGCCAGTGGATCTAGGGGAACCAGCATCGCCATCAACCGCCCAACAGGGCAAGACTCGGCTACGAACACCGCAGGACAGGATACCCTCCCGGGATCGAACACGGAGGAAAGCCTCCTGAAGACCGGTGCCCTGCAAACCGCCATCTTCAACAGTGCCAACTTCTCGAGCATCGCCACCGATGCCAAGGGGGTCATCCAGATCTTCAATGTCGGGGCCGAGCAGATGCTGGGCTATGCCGCCGCCGATGTGGTCAACCAGGTCACCCCGGCCGACATTTCAGATCCGCAGGAACTGATCGCGCGCGCCAAGGCGCTCAGCGTCGAACTTGGAACCCAGATCACGCCTGGCTTCGATGCCCTGGTGTTCAAGGCTACGCGGGGCATCGAAGACATCTATGAACTGACCTATGTCCGCAAGGACGGCAGCCGGCTGCCGGCCGTAGTGTCGGTGACCGCCCTGCGGGACGTGCAAAACGATATCATCGGCTACCTGCTGATCGGCACCGACAACACCGCGCGAAAGCTGGTGGAGGAGGAACAGAAGTCGTCAGACCAGAAGCTGCGCGATCAGCAATTCTACACGCGCTCCCTGATCGAATCCAACATCGACGCCCTGATCACCACCGACCCAGCCGGCATCATCACCGACGTCAACAAGCAGATGGAGGCCCTGACCGGCTCCACCCGCGACGAACTGATCGGCGCGCCGTTCAAGGACTTCTTCACCGATCCAGACCGCGCCGAGGCCGGGATCAAGCGGGTGCTGAATGAAAAGTCCGTCACGGACTACGAGCTCACCGCCCGGGCACGCGATGGCCAGCAGACCACCGTGTCCTACAATGCCACCACCTTTTATG
>JANPAO010000506.1:0-3333 GCA_031429955.1 Phenylobacterium sp.
GGTCGCGGCGACGGCCGAACTGCCGGCGGGCTGGCGCTCGCAGGGCGGCGTCGGCAGCACTCCAGCCCGGCGCGTCGGCCCCGGCCTTGATACGCTCGCATTCTTCTGCGGTGAGGCCTTCTCGCTGGCCGATGGGAACATGCTGAGTCCACTCATAGCCGGCCTTGCAGAGATAGCCGATGCGCAGGACGACGATCTCGCGCTCCCGTCCCGGCAGGTCATTGCGGCGCGACAGGACATAGTTTCCCCAGGCCAGGAAGCCCTTGGCGGCCTTGGGGGCATTGACCAGGGTGCGGAAGATGTTGAGCACCCGGCCCGTCGCCATCATCGGCGCGAGGACCTCGGTCTGAGCCTCATCGAGCTTGGTGAGATCGACCGGTTTGATCCGGGGCTCTTTCAGGCGCATGCCGCTTCCTCCGCGACGCCTGATGCGCCGTCATGGGGCTATCTTACCGGCGTGCGCTGGCTGGGTGTCAAACGAAGTTTCAGGTCCATCTATCCGAACGCGCCGGAGCGTATGACGAAGGGAATCATTTGCAGCAGCAGCAGGATCCCAAACCCGATCAGCAGGGTGCGACCGATCAGCTTGCGGCGCTTTTCGGCCTTGAGGTCCTCAGGCGTTGGCTCAGGGGCATCGGTCATGGCGCGGGCCTATCATGGCCCGGAGGCCACCGGCAATGTGGGGGTTTTCGGATTGTCTGGCCTGTTGCCCAGATTGCGCGCATAAGGCTCCCATCGATCTCTGCCGCGCAACGCTCTGAAGCCTTCTCGCTCGCGCGCGGATCTTTCGAAGCCGACCCTCTCAGACCTCGATGGCCCGCCGGGCTGTTCCGGCGCGCCTACGCACTTCTCGGAGGCTGTCATGGCGACCGGTACTGTTAAATGGTTCAATTCCACCAAGGGCTTCGGCTTCATCCAACCCGCTGACGGCGGCAAGGACGTCTTTGTCCACATCTCCGCCGTTGAACGCTCGGACCTCAATGGTCTGAACGAAGGCGACACGGTGTCCTACGAGCTGGAGCGCGATCAGCGTTCGGGCAAGGAAAGCGCCGTCAATCTGAAGTCTGCCTAAGATTTAAGAGATGGGCCGGTGCGATCCTCGCGCCGGCCCTGACTTTTTGCGCGTGGTTTGCGCTGATGGGACTCGCCGATGGCCATGGCCGATCTGATTCCCACCCTGGACGACGAGGGCCTGGCAAATCTGCGGGCCAACGCCCAGCGCCTTGAAGCCTCCGGCATCGCCCGACAGCAGGCCCAGGCCTCAGCCTTACTTCCCCTGATCGATGCCGAGCTGGCGGAGCGTCTCTTGCGCGCCCCGCCCAAGGTCGCCAAGGCCCGCGCCGCCAAGGCGGTCGTTGTGGCCGACGATGAAGAGGAAGACGACGAGGAGGCCTGATCTAGGCGGCAAAGATCCAGTCGCCGGTGAGGCTGCTGGCGTTCACACCCACCAGGATCATCTGCCCGCCGCCAGTCATGGAGATGACGGCGTCGGACCCCACCTGGGCCACCGACCAGACCGTGCCAACATCCACCTGCACTCGGTCGCCCTCCAGGCGGTTGAAGTCCAGCACCCGGTCAAGGCCAGTGCCGCCCCAGGTGCGGAAGGTGTCAGCCCCTGACCCGCCGCTGAGGGTGTCGTCGCCGAGGTCACCTGACATCCAGTCATTGCCGGCCCCACCGCTCAGACTGTCATTGGCCTGACCGCCGCGAACCCAGTCGGCCCCGTCGCCGCCGTCCTGGGTATCAGCGCCAAGATTGCCATAAACGACGTCGTCGCCGGACTCGCCGATCAGCAGGTCATTGCCCTGGCCGCCCACCACCCAGTCGGGACCCTCGCCGCCGCGCACCGTGTCATTGCCCTGGTTGCCGTGCAGATCATCAAAACCCGAGCCGCCAAACAGGCTGTCGTCGCCCTCATGGCCGCGCAGGAAGTCGTCGGCGGCCCCACCGTCAAGGGTGTCATTGCCCAGGCCGCCCAGCAGTTGGTTGGCGGCGCTGTTGCCGGTGATCTTGTCGGAGCCTGATCCACCCGTGGCGTTTTCGATGACTGCGCCAATGGCCACCGCGACATTGCCTGTCAGGCTGCCGACATTGGAGAAGGCACCTTGGCGCAGGTCAATGATCTGGTTCTGTGCGAAGCCGGAGAAGTCGAAGGTATCGGTTCCTCCCGCATCCCAGACGGCAAAGACTAGCCTTGAACTGGCCGTGGTCGCCTCAAACCAGGGCCGCCCGGCATTGGAACTGAATCCGTAGATGTTGTCGCCGGTACGGGTGGTGGTGTTGGGCCCGTACTCAAGCTGGATCGCCGCAATGTCGTCCAGAAGGGGCGCGGCCGAGTAGACTCCGCCAAAGCTGCCTCCGGTGTTGCTCTCATTGAAGTAGCTCATCACCGTGTACTGGCGGGTGTCCTCGGCATAGCTGGCGCTGAGGGCATAGGTGGGAGAGACCTCGTCACTGGCGTCGTAGTCGCTGGGGTGGGCCAGGCCGATGGCGTGGCCGATCTCGTGGACCAGCACCTGACCGCCGAAGTTCCCGATGGTGGGGTTGATATTGTAGCTGGGGTTGCTGTTGACCCAGATGTCCCCAGCCTTGGACGTGAAGCTGATGGAGCCGGGGAAGTAGCTGAAGGCCGAGGCCCCCTCCACGCCGCCGGAATAGTTGGCAAACAGGATGGTGGCCGAGTTTGAGTAGGCTAGGTCGCCCGTGGTTCCGGTCCCGACGCGAACGAATTTGATGTTGCCGGCATCCGACCAACCCGCCAGCGCCAGCTCCGCCTGCCGGATCTGCACCGCGCTGAACTGAGAAAAGCCGGTGGCGTCGTCGGGCATGGTGTCGGGTGCCGAGGCGCGAAAACCGTAGGTGACGGTAAAGCCGACCCCCAGGGCGCTGGACCAGCCGGGCTCTCCGCCCACCAGCCGATTGGCGGCCTCGGCCACCGTGAAGCTGTCCTTGCCGTTCACCGTGCCGCCACGGTCATCAGCATTGAGGAAGGCCTGGGGCCCGACTTCGGTCTGGCTCATGGCAGGGTCACCGGCGACAGCTTCCGAGTTCACAATCTACGAGCGATGCTTCGCTCGATGCAGTCGAGATGGAGAATGCGTCGATTTCCGGGCCAGGCCAATATCGGATCGCGTTCGCTCATCTCGTAGCGGGAGTATGAGGTACAATCGTTTCGGGACTCTGACGTCGTAGAGTGAAGATCCCCGCCCAGGCAAAGCCATGCCTCGGGCGGGGATTTCGCGTTAGAAGCTGCGGCGAACGGTGATGCCGTAGGTCCGCGGCGGGTTGGTGAGGTAGCCGTAGCGGGCGCGGAGGCCACGTTCACGGTCGATA
>JANPAO010000507.1:0-7863 GCA_031429955.1 Phenylobacterium sp.
GGAAGCCGCTACTTCAGGGTCGCGAGCCGCCCGAACTGCCGCCGCAAGCTGACAAGGTTGGCGTCGAGCCGAAGATTGCCTAATTCGCTTTTGCGGACGAGCAGGCCCCAGGTCGCGGGCCGCAAGCGATCCACCAGGCCACCGCCCAGGGCCGCCCCCCTCAGCCCCGCCGTGCGCCCCTGTTTGAGCCCCCGCCCCACGCGTTCGGCCCAGTCAGAGGGCAATCGGAAATCTGCAGGCAACAGCAGGATCCAGTCCTGGCGCGCCCGCCGCATGGCACCGGCGATCCCGTCGGTCACCACCTCCACGCCGGCGTCGTCGCAGATCAGCAGGGTTGGGTCGGTGGAGCCCTCGTCAGCCGCCATCACCTCGCGCACCAGGCCATCCACCGCCGCCGGGACCAGGACGGTCAGCAGGTCAGGCAGGTCCGCGGCGGAATTGAAGGTCGGAATGATCACCGTGAGCATGGCGTCACAAGCGGCGCGCCGAGGGCTGGGTCAAGGGGCGGCATAATGTTCTTGTTATGTTCTATACCTGAGGTCATGTTGAGCCATGGCCACCTTCACCCAGCAAGCCCACCCGACACCCCGGGGCCGGGGGGCTCGGTCCAACGCCTCGGGTCGCTATGAGGCCCGGGGTCGCGAGACCTTTGATGACGGCTGGACGGCCGACGATGCGGAGCCGGTCAAGCTGAAGACCACCCTGACGGCTGAGACGGCGCGGGTGATCATCTCCAAAAACACCAGCCCCGACGTGGGGTTCAGCCGGTCGATCAACCCCTACCGTGGCTGCGAGCACGGCTGCATCTACTGCTACGCCCGACCGGCCCACGCCTATATGGGCCTGTCGCCCGGCTTGGATTTCGAGAGCAAGCTGTTCTTCAAGCCCGACGCCGCGCGGCTGCTGGAGGCCGAACTCTCAAAGACCCGCTACCGGCCCGAGGTCATCCACATCGGCGGCAATACCGATCCCTATCAGCCACAGGAACGGTCCCTGCGGATCACCCGCCAGATCCTCGAGGTGATGGCCCGGTTCCATCACCCCTTCTCCATCATCACCAAGTCGGCCCTCATTCTGCGGGACCTGGACCTGCTGGCGCCGCTGGCCTCGGCCAATCTGGTGCGAGTGGCGATCTCGGTGACCACCCTGGACCGCAAGCTGGCCCGCAGCATGGAGCCCCGCGCTGCCACCCCCGAAAAGCGCATGGCCGCCATCCAGGCCCTGGCCCAGGCCGGCGTGCCTACGATGGTGATGTTTGCCCCAGCCATCCCAGGCCTCAATGATCATGAGCTGGAGGCGGTTCTGGAGCGCGCCGGTCAGGCCGGAGCCAGAGGGGCCGGCTACGTGGCCCTGCGCCTGCCCCTGGAGATCAAGGATCTGTTTCAGGAGTGGCTGGCCAGCGACCATCCCGACCGCGCCCGGCGGGTCATGTCCCTGGTCCGCCAGATGCGGGGCGGTAAGGACTATGACGCCGACTGGGGGACGCGCATGAAGGGCCAAGGGCCCATCGCCGACCTGCTGCGTCAACGCTTCCTGGCCGCCCGCAAGCGCTATGGCCTGGGTCTGTCCTATGAGGGCCTTGACCTCAGCCGGTTCCGAGTTCCGGTCCAGCCTGGGGGTCAGGGAGACCTGTTCGGCTAGCGGGTGCCGAAAAGTGGGAACCGGTTTTCGGATCAAATGCGCGTCAAAACAAAAGCCTAGGGCGGAGATCTGACTTCATCAGGTCTCCGCCCTAGCGCTACGTTTCGCACACACCTGAGTTGCTGAACTCGAAGCCAGAGTTCGACGACGTCGCGTTATGAATGCAGGAGAAAGGGCTCCTTCCTTGCCTTCTCCCCCTGTGGGAGAAGGTGGCCCTGCGGAGCCGGGTCGGATGAGGGGTCGAAAATCCTATCCGATCTCAGAGTCAAAGTGGCACTCATCGAGGCCAGCGCGACCCCTCAACCGTCAGCTTCGCTGCCACCTTCTCCCACAGGGGGAGAAGGAAAATCGGTTCAAGTAATTGAAATTACATTGATTGTTAGGCCGATTCCCCGTTCCCAAACCAACCGACGCACTTGTGTGCATGCTGGAAGCCCTAGCGGGTGAACACCCCCACCAGCTCGATGTGCGGCGACCACAGGAACTGATCCACCGGCAGGACGCGGTCGAGGCTGAAACCGGAATCGATCAGCACCCGGGCATCACGGGCGAAGGTAGCGGGATTGCAGGACACCCCGATCACCCGGGCGACCTTGGAGGCAGCGATCTCGGCGGTCTGTTCAAGGGCCCCAGCGCGGGGAGGATCGAACAGCACGGTGTCGATCTTCTTGAACTCCACCGCCAGGACCGGGCGACGGGCCAGGTCACGGGCCTCAGCCGAAATGCCCTTCAGGCCTGGCGCTGTGGAGATGGCCGAGCTGAGAGCCCGGATGGCCGGGGCGTGGCTGTCGACAGCATAGACCGGCGCGATCTGGGCCAGGGGGAAGGTAAAGGTGCCGACCCCGCAATAGAGGTCGGCGATTCGCTCAGCGCCAGCGGCCTGCGCCACCGCAAAGGCCACCATCGCGGCCTCGGCCTGCGGCACCGCCTGCAGAAAGGCACCGGCCGGAAGGGCGACGACCGCTGGGCCGACCCACACCACCGGCTGGCGGACACCATAGGCCACATCGCCGTCCAGGGTGACGCGAGCAAAGTTGGCCTCTGCGGCGGCCTCGGCCACTCGCATCCGGGCATCGGCCGACAGGCCACCGCTCTTGCGCTCGACCCCGGTGATGTCGATGTCCAGGCCTTCGTTGGTCACCGTGACATGCAGGGTGGGGGCCGACTTGCTGTGTTCAAACAAGGGGGCCGCCAGTCGCCGCAGGCCCGGCAAGGCCGCCTCCAGGCGCGGGTCGGCGATGGGACAGGCCGTGATGTCCACCAGGTCCCAGGACTTTCGGCCCTTATAGCCAAGACGCGCCTCGCCGCGCTTTCCGGGACGGGCATGGAGCGCCAGGCGTCGTCGGGTGCCGGGCTTGGCGGCGAAGGGGGCCAGGATCTCGGTCTCGATGTGCTGCAGGGCCAGGGTCTTGCGCAGCCGATCCAGCTTCCAGGCCAGGTAGGCGGGGTGCTCCCAGTGCTGCAGAGCACAGCCGCCGCAGGTTCCGAAGTGGGCACAGGGCGGTGTCACCCGTTGCGCACTGGCGGTCAGAACCGCATCGAGTTCGCGCCGCTCCCCGCTGCCCACGGCCCGCACCCGTTCGCCCGGCAGGGTGAAGGGCACGTAGATCGGCCCTGACGCCACGCCATCCCCCTCCCCGCCGATGGTCTCGATGACCACCTCGACCGGCGGGCCCGGGGGCTTGGGGGTCTCGGGGCGACGGTTAGAACTTCGCATGGGCGGGATCATTTTACGGTTGAGGGGCGAGTGGTAGGATGACCGTGCGCACCAAAGTTCTGACGAACGGGTCTATAGTCTGTTCAAGACCCGTTCAGGTTCGATCCGTCAAACCTCATCTCCGAAAGCAGCGCCTCGGCGCAGCCGGACCCAATAAAGGACCACGACCATGAAGCGTACCCTCACCCTGACCGCCGCCGCCGCCATCCTGGCCAGCAGCCTGATGGTTCCGCAGTTTGCGGCCGCCCAATCGACCCGTGAATACGGCAATGGCGACATCTGCCGCGAAGCGCGCCGGGAGTCTGGCCACAAGGGGGCCATCGTCGGCGGCGTGCTCGGCGCCCTGGTGGGGTCCCAGGTGGCCGGCAAGGACGACCGCGGCAAGGGGGCCGTGATAGGCGGCGTCGTCGGTGCCGCCGCCGGCAATCAGGTCGGTCGCAGTCGGGTCAATTGCAAGGGCTATCCCAGCCGCATCGCCCAGACCAACTACAGCCGCAAGAACTGCCAGTGGGTCAGCGAATATTACGGCGGGCGCACGCACAACTTCGAAGTCTGCCGCGGCAAGGATGGCGTGTGGCGGCCAAGCGGGCGCGCCTAAGGCGCCTCCACCTTTCATTCCAACACCCATCGGAGACCTCCCATGACCAAGACCTTCGCCAAGTCCGCCCTGGCCGGCATCGCCGGTGTGGTGGCGCTTAGCGCCGCAGTGGCAGCCCCAGGCTTCGCCTCGGCCCAGTCGAGCAACTATTACGGCGGCGGCTACTATGACCCCTGCCAGCGTTCGACCTCCAATCGCGGCACCACCGGCGGCGTGATCGGTGCCCTGGCCGGCGCGGCGATCGGCTCCAACGTTGCGGCCCGCAATGCGCGGACCGAGGGCGCGGTGCTGGGGGGCCTCCTGGGGGCGGCCCTGGGATCGAAGGTCGGGAAGGACTCAGCGGCCTGCGGTTCGCAACAGCGTCAGAGCTATTATGGCTCGCCGCAGTACGGTTCCAACGGCTATGCCGACAGCAGCTACTACGGCGGCTATGGCGAGCAGGGCTACGGCTACGGAAACACGGGCTACGGCAATTCGGGCTACGACAACGGTGCCGGCTACAGCAATTATGGTCGCAGCTATGGGGTTGCAGATCGTAACAATACCGGCGCTGAGAACTGCAGCCTGGCCGAGAGCCCCATCTATCTGCCGGATGGTCGGGTTCAGAAGCGCTTCGTCCGGGTCTGCCAAGACTCGCGCGGTCGCTACCAAGTGGTCGACTAAACTCTTCGATCAGACAAAAAATCGGGGCCGCGTCTCAGGGCGCGGCCCTTTTCTTGCGCCTGAGGCCGGTCGCCGTCAGCCCGGCTTGAGGAATTTCAGCACAAACTGATCGGTCTTTCCCCGGATCACGGGATCAAAGACATTGGCGGTCTTGGGATCGGCGGGCGCATCCAGCATGTCGCTGGTGGCCTCCAGCCTAAAGCCGGCGGCCTCAACCTCGGTCTTCACGTCGGCGATGTCGATCCGATGCAGGGTGTCGGCGGCGGCCAGACCCGATCCGGCCAAGGCCTCATGGTCGACGATCAGATAGACGCCGCCGGGCTTCAGCGACTTGAAAATCTCAGCATTGACCTTGGCAGCGGTGCCTTGTGAAAAGTGCTTGAGGTGCAGGTCGTGATAGTTCTGGACTGTCAGCACTAGGTCCAGGTCGTCAGGCAGGTCAAGGGTCTGGAAGCTGGCGCTGAGCGGTGTGATGTTGGCATAGGCCCCGGCCACCGTTTTCAGGTTCTCGCCATAGCTGGCCTGGAACTGGATGAACTCCGCCGGCTGATAGGCATAGACTATGCCCATTGGCCCAACAGCGGCCGACAGGATGCGCGTGAAGTAGCCACCGCCCATGATCAGGTCGGCCACCCTGTCGCCCGACCGCACGCCGCCCAGAGCCAGGAGTTGAGCGGGCTTGCGCGCGCCATCGCGGGCGACCTCCGCCGCTGGGCGCGCGGGATCTTTCAGCGCCGCCAGAATATTGGCCGGGACCTCGACGGCCTGGGCTGTGCCTACGGCACCCAGCAGCAGGGCCAGGGTCAGAGAAAACTTGAAGCTTTGATTCACGGGGATCTCCATTCCAGCTTGAGACGGACGTGGCAGACCCGATCATGCCGTGGCTAAGGCTTTTGCGCCATATCTCTGCGGCCTTTTCGCGCCCAGACTAGGAACTCCACCTGACCCTCGCCCCCCAGGATGGGGCTGGTGTCCTTGGCCTGCACCTGCCAGTCCGCCCCCTCCAGGAAGGCCAGCACCCCGTCAACGGCCACCGCATGGTCGGCCGGGTCCTTCGCCAGGCCACCCTTCCCGACCCGGCCCGGCCCCAGCTCGAACTGCGGCTTGATCAGGGCAATCAGGTCGGCACCCGGCGCGGCCAGGGCCAGGGCGGCTGGAAGCACCTTGGCCAGGCCAATGAAGCTGGCGTCACAGACCACCAGTTGCGGCGGGTGGGGGACAAGATTAGGGGTCAGGTTCCGGGCGTCCAACCCCTCCAGGGTTGTCACTCGAGGATCACCAGCCAGGCTGGGATGCAGTTGTCCGCGTCCGACATCGACGGAGAAGACCCGCGCCGCGCCGCGCTCCAGGCAGACCTGGGTAAATCCCCCGGTGGAGGCCCCAACATCCAGGACCGTACTGCCCGCCACCGCCACCGGCCATAGGTCCAGGGCGTGAACCAGTTTCAGGGCCCCCCGCCCCACATAGGGATGGGCCGCCACCGCCTGCAGGTCGCAGGCCTCGTCCAGGAGCTCGGAGGCCTTGAGCACGACCCGCCCATCGGCCCTCACCCCACCAGCTTCAAGGGCAGCCCGGGCCTTCGCGCGGCTTTCGAACAGGCCGCGTGCCACCAGCAACAGGTCGGCCCGGACCTTGGTCATCGGCACCCCCAGCCCGGGCCGCGACTAGGCTTTCGCATCTTCCTCAAACAGCTTCTTCAGCTCATTCTTGAGGATCTTGCCATTGGCGTTGCGCGGCAGGGTCTCGTGCCAGAACTTCACCTTCACGGGCACCTTGAAGGCCGCCAGATGTTCAGCGACGTGAGCGCGGAGCTCCGCCTCGGTGGCCGAGGCCCCGGGCTTCAGGGTCACCACGGCGCCGGGCTCTTCGCCTAGGGTGCGGTGGACGATGCCGACGACGGCGGCGTCCATCACGGCGGGGTGGTCATAGAGGACGTTCTCGACCTCGATGCAGTAGATGTTCTCACCGCCGCGGATCAGCATGTCCTTGGCCCGGTCGATGATGAAGCAGAAGCCCTCCTCGTCGACGCGGGCCAGATCGCCGGTTCGCACCCAGCCATCGACAAAGGTCTGGGCGGTGGCCTCGGGCTTGTTCCAATAGCCCTTCACGATCTGCGGGCCATTGGCCCAGAGCTCGCCGACCACGTTCGGGGCCAGCACCGTCACGCCATCGGCGGGATCACGGATCTGCAGCTCGCTGACCGGCACGGCGGGGCCGCAGCTGTCGGGGCGGTTGGCGTAATCCTCGGCGCCGTGGGTGGTGACGGTGGCGCAGGTCTCGGTCATGCCCCAGCCGTTACCGGCGGCTGACTTGGGGAAGGTTTCCTTGATCTTCCGCACCAGTTCCGGCGCCGAGGGGGCGCCGCCATAGGCGACGCTTTCCAGCGATGACAGGTCGTACTTCTCGCGCAGGGGATGCTCGATAAGCTGCCAGGCGATGGTGGGCACGCCGCCCGCCGACTGGATCTTTTCTCGCTGGATCAGCTCGAAGGCCCGGATCACGTCCCACTTGTGCATCATCACCAGCTTGGCCCCGCCGGCCAGGGAGGGGTTCAGCACCGCAAAGCAGCCGGTGGCGTGGAAGAAGGGCACCGAGATCAGCGAAGACCGCTGCGGCGCATTGGGATCAGGCTGGGGCGGGGCCTCCCCCCGGCGCAGGAAGGCGCGCGCGCCGGACACCACGCCGGCCATGATATTGGAATTGACCGCCCGCTGGGTGGCCAGCGCACCCTTGGGCTTACCGGTGGTGCCGGAGGTATAGAAGATGGTGGCGTCGTCATCGGTGTCGATATCCACCGGCGGCAAGGGCTGGTCTGGCAGGTTGGCCCAGTCATTGGGGCCACCGATGGAGGCCTCCAGCTTGCGCACCAGCGGATGGGCGATCTCATCGGCCTCGCGGCTGACATAGATGGTCTGCAGGTCAGGGCAGTTGGGCAGGTGTTCGGTCAGCCGCTCAAACCGCTCGGCGTCCAAGATGGCGACCTTGGACCCGGAATCGGTCAGGCCATATTCCAGCTCGGCCCCGGTCCACCAGGCGTTCAGCGGGGTGACAATCGCCCCGATGGACATGGCCCCGTAGAAGGCCACCGGCCATTCAGGCAGGTTGCGCATGACGATGGCGACCCGGTCACCCTTGACCACGCCGCGCGCCTGAAGCTCCCGCGCAAAGGCAGAGACCGCCCGGTAGAAGGCCTCGAAGGTGACCCGCTCGTCCTCATAGACCAGGAAGGCTTTGTCGCCATGGG
>JANPAO010000508.1:0-2790 GCA_031429955.1 Phenylobacterium sp.
GTCCGCGAGAACAGCATTGCTGTGCGGCCAGCCTTGGCCTTGGCGTCAGCATCGGCCTCCACGATCCCGAGCGCGATCTTCTGGTTGGGCCAGATGAACACCCAGACATTGAAGAACATGATGGTCGCCAGCCACATACCCATGCCGATGAAGATATGGCCGACATTGGCAAAGCCCTCTGTGGCCCCCAGGGTGAAGGCCTCCACCAGATAGCCGCGGTTCAGCGCCAGGATGACACCTGCGACCCAGGTGAACAGGGCTGCCCAGCGGAACCAAAACAGGGCTGCTGGGGCGATGAATTTGGACACCGCAGGCTTCAGCTCGGCCGGGATCAAGGCCATCTGCGGAATCTGGACGAAGTTGAAGTAGTAGAGCAGGCCAATCCACATGATGCCAAACAGCACGTGCAGGAAGCGGAACACCGCCTGGAAGAAGATCGCGTCGGCTGAGCCGTAGTGGCTCTGATAGCCCGCGATGATGATCAGTGCGAGAACGCTGCTGACAATGATGGTGTTGCGAAGATTTGCGAGAAGTCCAGCCATAGGTATCCCTCTACGATTCCTGCCCTTAAGCAAAGGCTATAGGGTGTTTCGGCCCTGGCGAAAAGCCGCCGCGCTCAGTTCCCAGAGACGCTGTCGACGGCACCAAACAGTTCGGCGAGGCGATCGGCGACCTCCCCAGGTAGGGGAGGCCCATTGATGGCCGCGATGTTGGCCCGCAGGTGGTCGAGACTGCCCGTGCCGGTCAGCACCACGTTGGCGCCGGGCTCATGGCGACAGAATCGGTAGGCCGCCTCAAGCAGTGATGCGACCTGTGGATGCTGCGGAAGAAACATCAGCGGGTCGTCAGGATCCAGCGCGCCGGGTGCCACCTCACCGCGCTCCATCAGCTTCTGAACAGTGTCGGCTAAGGCCTTGGGATCGCTGAGGGCGCGGCGAACCGCAAACATGATCAGGGTGCCCGTGTCATGGTCCAAGGCAGCGGGAAAAACGGTTCGCCGAGCCGAGGGGTTCAGCAGGTTGAAGCCCACCATGACGACGTCAAACGCCGCCTCCGGCACAGCGCGAGCCAGCATGTCGTGACGGGTATCGACGCCGAAAGCTTCCGTGATCCCCAGGTGGCGGATTTTCCCCGCCGCCTGCTGACGCCGCAGTTCGGGCAGCAGGGTCTCCCGGCAAGCGTCGTACTGGTCCAGGGTGACGCCGTGCAGGTTGAACAGATCGACGTGGTCGGTTCCAAGGCGCTCGAGGCTGGCTTCTAGGCTCTCGACAAGGGCATGAGGGGAGATCAAGTCTCCGGCGCGACCCGGACCTGCCGGGGTCGGGCTGGCCTTGGTGGAGATGAAAACCTCGTCCCGCCGACCCTTGATCCCCAATCCGACTGCCGTTTCGGTGCCATAGGCAGCGGCTGTGTCGATGAAGGTGATGCCGAGGTCCAGGGCCCCCGACACGATCTGACCTGCCTCCTGCGCACTGGCCCCGCGCGACATGCCTAGCCGGGAGTGACCGCCACAGCCCAGGCCCGCAACGCTCACCACGGCATCGGTTCGACCAAGGCGGACGGTTTGCATGGCGGGCCTAGATGGCGATCAAGGCCGCAGCCAGGCGTCGCCCCTCGGCTGTCAGGAGGTTATAGGTCCGCGCGGCGGTGGGGGTATCCATGAACTCCAGGCCGACCCCGGCCTTGATCAAGGCCTCCCGCACCGCCTTCGGCGGCAGGGCATTGGCAGCCCCGACCCCCAGCAACAGGAATTCAACCTCGCGCGGTCCCGCCGTCAGGATTGGCGCGAGGCTCTCAGGCGTCAGGTCGGCCAAGCGTTTCACCGGCCAGGAGGTCGCCTGATCCTGGACGATCAGGACCGATCCTTCATGCCGCCGGCCTGAGAGCCGAAACCCACCATCGCCATAGGCGTCAATGGAGGGCGCGTCCCGGGCCATGGTCAGGCCCTGGCTTTGGCCGGTTGCAGGGGTTCGGCCGGCTCATCGCCCCGCTTGACCCCCCAGAGCAGGATCACCGGCGCAGCCACATAGATCGATGAATAGGTGCCGATGATGATGCCGAAGATCATGATTAAGGAGAAGGCAAACAAGGTCGGCCCGCCGAACAGGGCCAGGCCGCCCAGCGCCAGGACCGCAGTCAAGCCGGTGATCACGGTACGCGACAAGGTTTCATTGATGGACAGGTCGATAACTTCCCCCAGCGGCATGGTCTTGTACTTGCGCAGGTTCTCCCGCAGGCGGTCAAAGACCACCACGGTGTCGTTCATCGAATAGCCGATGATGGTCAGGATGGCGGCGATGGTGGTCAGGCTGAATTCCAGCTTGAAGATGGCGATCACCCCAAAGGTCAGGATGACGTCGTGGAACAGGCCCACCACGGCCCCGATGCCGAACTGCAGCTCAAAGCGGAACCAGATGTAGAGCAGCATCAGGCCAATCGCGAGACCCAGCGCCAGGATGCCGCTTTGGAACAGCTCACCTGAGACCTTGGGCCCCACGACGTCGGCACGTTGAAAGGTGACCTCGCCCAGGGCTGTCACAAGCGCGGCCTTCACCTGTCCGACGGCAATGGCGGGCTTGATGCCCTCGGGCGTCTGGAACCGGACAATGGCCGTGGAGGGACCACCAAAGGCCTGGACCTGGACGTCCCCCAGGTTCTGGGTGGCAAGGGCCCCGCGGACCGCACCGAGATTGAGCGCCTTGGGCGCGGTGGAAATCTCCAAGAGGGTTCCGCCCTTGATGTCGATGCCGCAGGTCAGGCCGGCGCTGGGGGCCTTGAAGGGCAGCAGCG